>JALWNS010000332.1 GCA_027083655.1 Bacteroidales bacterium
CTATAATAGTTCTGGAGAAAAAGGATATCGTCTTTCCAAGGATAGAGAAGATGAATTACATAGTGTACTAAACGTAGATTATAAGGATAAATAAATGCAACTTTCACTAGTCCTACCATGTTATAATGAAGAAGAAGTACTTGAAGAGACAGCAAAAAAGCTTTTGTCCCTTTATGAAAATCTTATTGAATTATCTAAAATTAGTAGTCATAGTAAAATTTATTTTATTGATGATGGGAGTAATGATAAAACATGGGATATTATTGAAACACTTTCAAATAAATATGAATATTTTTCTGGTATCAAATTATCTAGAAATTTTGGGCATCAAAATGCATTATTGTCTGGTTTATTGACCGTTGATGGAGATGCTGTTATAAGTATTGATGCTGATTTGCAAGATGATACAAGTATGATTGAAAAAATGATTGATCAATATAATAATGGTAGTGAAATCGTATATGGTGTTAAATTAAATCGTGAAGCTGATAGTATATTTAAAAGAACAACAGCTAAAGGATTTTATAAAATCATGCATCTTATGGGTGTTAATGTGGTGTATAATCATGCTGATTTTAGATTGCTGAGTAGAAATGTAATTGATCATTTAAAAGAATTTAAAGAAGTGAATTTATTTTTACGAGGTCTTGTCCCTTTAATTGGGTATACATCATCAACTGTATCTTATGATATTTCTGAGCGTACAGCAGGTATTTCCAAGTATTCATTGAGAAAAATGTTGAGTTTTGCTTGGAATGGTATTAGTTCTTTATCGGTGACACCCCTACGATTTATTACAACTATAGGTTTTATTTTATTTATTTCAACGCTGGGATTGACTTTACATTCTCTATGGGTTGCACTCTTTACAGATGATGCAGTTCCTGGATGGGCATCAACTGTTCTGCCTATCTATTTTTTAGGAGGAGTACAGATTCTTTCTATTGGTATTATAGGAGAGTATATTGGGAAGATTTATCTTGAAATAAAAGCGCGACCACGTTATATTATTGAAAAAACAATTTAAGTTATATTGTAAAATGAAGCCAGTACATAAATTTTTACTATTAGGGGTACTTTCTACATTGGTAGATTATATTTTATATTCTACACTAATACTCCAAGGTATTTATTATGTAATAGCTATTGTGGTAGGGTACAGTGCAGGGTTACTCGTAAATTATTATATAGGCAGAAAATTTATTTTTACAGCAGGGCATAAACTTAAAAGTGTAAAACATGAATTTTTGGCGGTTGTAGTTATTGCTGTATTAGGGGCATTATTTACTATTTTAATTGTCAAGATTCTAAGTTATTCTCTTTTTAATATGAATCCATTATTCTCTCGTATTATTGCCATTATTATTGTGTTTTTCTGGAATTATTTTGCACGAAAAATATAAAAATAACTTAAACAAAAAAAGCTATGGCTCTAGCCATAGCTTTTTAGACAAACACCTGTAATATTTAAATCTTCTCAAGATCGTTTTTCTTTATCCAACCAATACTTCCGTTAGGCAGACGTATCTCACACCATCCATCTGATACAGAAAGTATCTTTACCTTCACGCCTTCGTGCAAGATATACAATTCTGTTCCATCCATACTGGGCGAACTCTTGACAGAGCTCGTAGTCATAATTATTGCCTCATTAGAATTGGTAAAATAATGCTTGTTTGACATTGCCAAAAAGAAACTAAACACAGAAACGAACAGAAAGACTAACCCCAAATAAAAACCTGCCTTACGCATAGACAACCTCCTGGAAAACAAAAAGATATATGCAAACAAAAACATTAAAACAAAAGATAAAATACTAATAAAAGCCCAGGTATTAGCACTCAGCGCAAGAGCTAAGGCATGCCACCAACGCCGTAAGAAAAACTCAGGTACCTCTGTAAACTTGTCCTGCACAAACTGATTTGCAAACTTCAGGTTATATTCAATCTTTTCATTTGTAGGATCCAGACGGTATGCCCTCTCATAAAAAAGTATGGCTTTGGCAAGATTTCCTTTACGAAAATAAACATTTCCTATATTGTAATACAATTCTGCCGCTTCCCAACCCTGGTCAAGTACTTTTTCATACAAAACTAAAGCACTGTCATACTGCTTCTTAGCATAAAGATCATTGGCTTTGGTAATCAAATCTTGCACTTGGGCAGGTTGAGCCAAAGTTATCATCCAGGTAAATATTATGGCTACAGAAATTACTATACGCTTCATTTTTCAATGTTTTAAAGTATTGCCTCCAGTTTGTCTATCATCTTTTTAGCACGGGAATAAATATTATCCATTGACATGCTACCCTCACCAATACCATAGCGGGCGTATTCCGAATCATCGAGTATCTGGATAAATTCATCAATAACCGCCTGGTCAACATTCTTTTCCTGCAGTTTCTCCTTGATTGACTCGCGCGTGAGTTCTGCCGGGTCAATGCCAAGCTTATCTCCAACATATTGCCACAAAGCCTGGCTAACTTCCTGGCAAAACTCATCTTTCTTGCCGTGCTTCATCAATGACTTTGCATTACGCAACCGGCGGCTTGACACCTTACTTGCCTGGCGTGAGCGATAACGCCTAATGTCAGACATCTCTTTAATATGGCGGCGTCGCATATAGACTATAACTACGAAAGACAACAATATCAATGCATAGCTCAGGTAAAAATACAGACTTCCAACAAAGAAATGTCCTTTGCTATGTAGCTTAAATTTGCCGGTGAAAATGTAATTTATATCATTACCAATCTGGGTAACATCTGTCTTGTATACAGAGTATGCTGCGCCGGCCGTTGTATCTGCACTGCCATTTACACTAATCTTTATAGGCTCTGTACGCAAAACAACGTATTTTTTTGCCTGTGGGTCAAAATACGAAAACTCTATAGGCGGTATCTGGAAATTACCACCGCTTCGTGGTATATATACAAATTGCTTAATAAGCCTGCCTGTTAATCCTTCTGTAGAGGCTTTATACTGTGGTATCGTTTTAGGATCCAATGCTTCGAATGAATTAGGACTTTTGGGCTCTGGTACATCAAACAATCCAAAATTACCTGTACCTTTGATAATTAGCTTAATTGTGATAGCCTCATCAACACTGACCTGGCCTTTGGGAACCTCCAGGTCTATCTGAAAATGTCCTACAGCGCCTGAGAAAGATGCAGGTTTACCCTGATCTGGAAGCGGTTTTACTTTAATAGTCAAACCATTACTTGCAACCTGCTTCTGTCCATAAGGGAAGCCCCAATCATCGTATATGCTACATGTTATTTTGTAGGGACTAATGGTTAAATTACCAGTCTGCTGGGGAAAGATAATTTTTTTGTCCACAGTTGCTGCCAGGTAATCCCTTCCATTTATTATAACTTGCTCTGCTTTTATTCGGCTAGGCATATCAAGATCTTGTACCCAAAAACCCGGAAATTTTGCAGGCTCCATATCATCCAGGCTCAACCTGTAAGCAGAATACAACCTTGCATAAACGTATATTGGTTCACCTAGATAAACTTCTGTCTTATCTGCCAGTAGCTTAACAAACAACTTACTGCTTGTCTGTGGGACTGTTATATTTTCATCAGGATTAGTACCTGCTGGTTTATTTTTCGGTGTGGGTAAATTGTTGCTAACCTGCCCCTCTACTGTTATAGTCACAGGGCTGGATGTAAGTGTAGAATTCCCGTCCTTTACACGGGCAGGTGGTATTGTATAAGTACCAGCATTCTGGGCTACATAAGTAATTATCCAGGTCACTGTATATGTGTTAACAGAACGCAAACGACCATTTATTATAGTCACAGACGACTGTGTACTTGTGTAGCTACTCATACCATAAGATTGCAAACCTTCTACATCCTTTGGAGGGATAAAACGAGGATTACGGCTACTAGGATTCTTGAGAAAATACTTTACCTGGAAACTCTCCCCTGCCATTACTACCTTAGGCGCATCAACGTAAAATTTTCTCGTGTTCTGTGCTAATGATCCTGTCCATATCAGTAATAATATCATTATCAACCACCACCTGTTCATGGTCCTGTGTTTTATTTATTCAAATTTGTGAAAATTCAAGCAAAACCTAATCTTAAATAGTTTAAATTACCAGTTTTTATCAGTCTTTCTGTGCTCACGACGATTCATCAACCGTCTCAATGCCCTCTGCTGTACACGGCGGTCCTGTTGCTCCACTGCATTGAGCATTCTGTCGATCTCCTGTGGACTTAACCCCTGAAACCTCTGTTGTTGATTCTGCTGGTTCTGTTGTTGCTGTTGATTTTGTTGTTGCTGGTTCTGCTGGTTCTGGTTTTGTTGTTGGTTTTGCTGGTTCTGCTGGTTCTGTTGCTGCTGTTGATTTTGTTGTTGTTGCTGGTTACGGTTACAGCTTTTTTGCTGCTGTTGCTTGAGGCTATCGAGGATACGTTGTACTACCCAAAGATTGTATCTTGCCTGGTAATCATCAGGATTAAGCTTAATAGATTGTCTAAGGGCTTTTTTTGCCTGTTCCAGATTACGTATAGCAGCCTGGTCATTATGCACTTGCAAAGAATCGCCGGCAATTTTCACAAAAACACCTGCAAGGTTATAAGCTGCCTGGCTCATATATTCCTCCTCGCTTCTCTGGTTAAGTAAGGGCATGAGTACGCTAAGAGCAGTTGTATCATTATGCTGCCTGTACAAAGCCAATCCCAGATTGTTTTTGGCAATAAAAGAATTCGGATTCTTTTTCAATGCCATTCTATATTGTGTCTCGGCCTGTGGGTATTTGTGTTTTTCATAATAACGGTTACCTCTACGAATGCTGGGGTTCTCCAGCTGTGCAAAGCCAGAAAAAACTATACTTAGCAATAATATGACAAGGATTATTCTTTTCATTTCTCAAATAATTTGATTTTACCCATCAATCTATTTTTACGCTCGGACATAATAATCACCATCAGTAAGAAAAACAAGGCTACACCAACGAAATATTCGTAAATATCCTCATAACGTGAAAAAGACGATACCTTTCCTGTAGCATGTTTTTCTATATCCTGGTAAATAGCCTCTATTGCTGCCTGCTTTTTATCTATGTTAACATACATACCTTTTGTTTCCAGGGCTAAAGACTTGAGAAAATCCACATCTTGTTTGGATATAACGACCTGCCCTTTGTACTCAAGTGTCTGGCCATTGGGCAGAAAAATAGGATTACCTCTTTGCGAGCCAACGCCTGCAGTATAAATTCTTATTTTTTCCTCCTTAGCCCTCTTTACCTGGTCATCTACTTTCCCCTCCAGGTTTTCTCCGTCAGAAAAAAGCACAATAGCCTTGTTCACATCCTTTGCATCTGTGAAAGCATCTATCGCCATATCCAGGGCTTGGCCTATAGCTGTACCCTGTGATGAGACGTATGTTGTCGTAAGGTTATTCAGATACATACGCAAAGCATCATAATCATCACTCATTGGCATTACCATAGCCGCATCACCTGCAAAAATAACAAGTGCCACACGGTCTGCCTTCATCTGGTTAATCAAATAATTAGTAGCTATTTTAACCTTGTCCAACCTCGACATAGCATCTGGTTTGGATCTGGCCAGCATACTATTAGACACATCTACCACTAGAACAATCTCAGATGCCTTTACTTTGTGTGTTGACTTCTCTGCTCCTATTTGCGGACGAGCTAAAGCTATTATTAACATGGACAACGCTACGATTAAAAACAAAAGCTTCCACACCTTCTTAGCACGCTTTGCCCCAGGCATCAAATCTTTTATTACCTCCTGTCTCCCAAAGCTGTTATAAGCATTACGGTAATAACGTGAAAACACTATCACAAGAACTAACAAGACTGGTATCAGCGCCAATAACCATAGATATTTTTCATTTGCCCAATACAAATTATTAAACATAGCTTCTACATTTAGGTTAATTACGGAAACGTGCGGATAACGATTGTGCGTAGCAACACATCAAGCAATAATAACAACATTGCCCACAACACAAAATCCCAATACATCTCGGCATAGTAAATCTGGCGGCGTTCCTTGAATTTGGTCTTCTCCATACGGTCAATCTCCTGGTAAATCTGTGCTAATTTCTTGTCATTTGTAGCACGGAAATATTTACCGCCTGTCAAATCAGCTATTTGTTGCAAGGTTGCCTCGTCAATATCCACCTTAACTTGCTGGTATTCCACACCCATTGGTGTATGCACGGGTATATTAGCGTAAGACTGGCTACCTATGCCGATTGTATAAATCCTTATCCCATAAGTAGCTGCCATCTTTGCTGCAGTGATAGGATCAATATTACCACGGTTGTTAACACCATCTGTCAAAAGAATAATTACTTTGCTCTTAGCTTTGCTCTTTCGCAAGCGTGCTACAGCATTAGCTATTCCCAGACCAATGGCTGTCCCATCATCCACCATGCCATTTCGCAGTTTGCGTATCATGTTGATCACAGTAGCATGATCGAGCGTTAATGGAACCACAGTAAAGCTTTGACCTCCAAAAGCAACAACACCAAAACGGTCATGGGTACGGCCATTAACAAACTTAATCGCCTCACGTTTGGCTGCCTCCAAACGGTTGGGATGGAAGTCTTCGGCTAACATACTGGGCGATATATCAATAGCCAATACAATATCAATGCCTTCGGTCGTGACTTGCCGGTTTGTATATGACTTACGTGGCCTGGCAAAGGCAATCACAAGTAATATAAAAGCTATTATCTCCAGAATAAAAGGCAAATGACGCAAATATTTCTTCACAGACCTATGCCTGGCAAAAGGCGAAACAGTAGAAAACCTCAGACTGGCCCATTTGTCATAATTTTTCCATATATACCATGCTACCAGTGGAACAACCAGCAACAAAAGGTACAAACGGTATGGATGCAAAAAGCTATATCCTAAAATTGTCATTTCTCCTCATTTTCTTGGTTAACAACTTGTTGTGTATCTTGTGTATCTTCCTCGACCTGAGGTTGAGGCTTTGTTTCCTCGACAAATTTATATGCAAAATCCATGTGTCTCTGGCATACATCGGGCAAAGGCTTAAAGCCTGCAAACTTAGCCAGGTCTGCCATCTCAAAAAGCTCAATTAATTGCATCTTCAGTTCTCCAGGTATATGACCTGCAGCCTCTAACAATATCTTCAACTCGTTGGTAGTGGACTCCAGCGCACGAATAAAGAATCTCCTTTCGATGTACTGGCGCAGTATCTCAGTCAGCTCGTAATAATAATTCTTAAAGTCGCCTTTCTGGTATAGGCGTTTCTCCTCTAATTCTTTCAGGCGTTTGAAAGCAAGCTCATGCGGTTCGATCTGTTCCTCAAATGGTATCTCTTTAAGCTTACGGCGTTCCTTTATTTTCTTGTAGAGGTAATAAATCAAAAATCCTATCAGGACTAAAAGCAATAATCCCAATAGCCAATAACGGTACCTTAACCATATCTCACGGAAAGTAAGACGTGGATGTATCGGAGCTTTAACATCAAAAACATCAATAACTTGTGATGTATCAATCTTTGCAATCTGCTCAGAATCTTTCTCTATAGGCAATACAACGAGCTTGAGAGTAGAATCTGATGAATAAAGCTTGTCTGCCACACGGAAAGGTATAGACGGTATGCTAAACACTGTATCATCAAAAGCAAAAATCTCAATACTAAACCTATAACTCACATTCTTACCATGCTTTGTAGTGTCAATAGTTAAACGGCTTACTTCCAAATCCTTGGTCAATGTATCTGGCAATTGTGGCATAAGCACAGGCGTGCCCCCGGGCACAGTAATGTCAATGTTCAAGGTTGTCCTTTGTGCAAACCTGATTGTATCATCGCTTAGATATGTCCTTATTTTCACCTGCGCCAAGGCTGAGATAGCCCAAAATGCAAAAATCAAAAACCACAAGATACGTTTCATACCATACGACGTTTAAACAATTGAATTAACTCCTTAACATAATCATCACCTGTAAAAACATGAATAAAATCAATGCCAGAACGGCTAAATGAACTTTTGACAGACTGGTGGTGATCGTCAAACCATTTCTGTAATCCTTGCCTGACCTCCTTGCTATCTGTGTCTATCCAATCATATTTTCCAGTCTCGGCGTCCAATACCTGTACCAAGCCCATTTTAGGTATTTCCCGCTCTCTAGGGTCATTAACCTTGATGGCTATCAAATCATGCTTCCTGGAGGCTATGGTCAATGACTTGTCAAAATCATCTGCAAAAAAGTCAGATATGAGGAACACAATAGCTCTTTTCTTGATAGCATTGATTAAATACTTCAAAGCCTCATTTATATTTGTGCCACGGCTACTGGGATCGAAAGACAGAATCTCACTTATTATCCTCAGAGTATGTCTCTTACCCTTGGCAGGCGGGATAAATTTTTCCACCTTGTCTGAGAAAAATATCACTCCAATCTTATCATTGTTCTCTATAGCCGAGAAAGCCAGTACGCCTGCTATTTCGGCAATATATTCACGCTTATGGCGCAAACTGCCGAAAAATTGTGAACCACTAACATCTATCATCAAAATTACTGTCAACTCACGCTCTTCTTCAAAAACCTTGACATAAGGACGGTTAAAACGTGCCGTAACATTCCAATCAATTGTTCTGACATCATCTCCCACTGTATATTCCCTAACTTCGGAAAATGTCATACCCCGCCCTTTGAAAGCACTGTGATATTGTCCGGCAAATATCTCGCTTGTCAACCCCCTGGTTTTTATCTCTATTTTGCGTACTTTTTTCAATAATTCTTTGGTATCCATAACCTCGCATTTTTGAGCAAATACAATTTTAAATAAAAAATTGATTTTAACATTTGTGCTTAATAATTTTTAACCTTGCATTATAAGCCTTTGTGCTAATCAAAATTTATTGCAAGGCAAGTTTTTTTTTGTTTTCTTTGAATAAGAATTAAAATCCTCAACCATGGGACTATTTGATAGATTCATCCGTGCTAGCCAAAAAGCTGTCAAAGCAACAGCAGACCAAATAGAAGTCAAAGGTAAAGTACTCCCACAGCTGCTCAATGTCAGAAAAAAACCTTCCCTCAAATCCCCTATTCTCGGACGACTGCGTAGAGGGGATATTGTTAATATCCTCAACGAGACAGATGAATGGTACGAAATACTATGGGGTAAATCATCTGCTTACGTTTATAAAAAATACATCTTAATCATTGCATACATAGGACGAGGCCAGGTTAATGCCAATATCCTAAACGTCAGAAGCATGCCATCCAAAGAAGGCAATGTTATTGGCAAACTCAAAAAAGATGATATAGTTTACATCGTCGAAAAACTCCTTGACTGGTACGCTATAGACTACAATGGACGTATAGCTTATGTTGCCAAACAATGGGTAGAGGCGCACGATTTACCTCCTATTGGAGGCAAGCAAGCAATAGCAACTTTCTTCCACCAGAGGGATGATCTGATGAATTATCCACTGGAGCCAGATAAAAAGATAAAAGTCCCCCAAAGCCCTTCTAACTATAGGCGTGCTGCAATTAGTTGGAACAAATACGGAGGATTAATGAAACGCATCAGCCTCGAGCTTGGTATAGAAGTAGAATCGGCAATGGCTGTGATATGCGTCGAAAGCGGTGGAGACGGCTTTGACAAAAACGGTAGAATGATTATCCGTTTTGAAAACCATGTTTTTTGGAACTTCTTTGGCAAATTCCATCCTGATGTGTACAATAAATATTTCAGAAATGTAGGCGGCCGGAGTTTCAGGGGACATCAGTGGCGTAAATCAGAAAATGATCCATGGCAAGATGTCCACGAATCACAGGATAGTGAATGGGAAGTTTTTAACTTTGCCCGCAAGCTTGACGAAACTGCAGCCATGAAATCTATCTCAATGGGTGCTCCCCAGGTAATGGGCTTTAATCATAAAGTGATTGGATACGACACTGTTCAGGAGATGTTTAATAATTTCCAAAAAGATATTAGGTACCACTTGTTTGCATTGTTTGACTTCACCAAGGCAGTGCCAAGACGCATTCTATATTTACAGAACAAAGACTTTTACAATTTTGCCAGGGAATATAATGGCGAAGGAGATCCGGCAGGGTATCAAAAACGCCTCTTGGAGTATTATCACATCTTTAAGAAAATTCTATGACAGGGATACACATCGAAAAACCTATACTTTTTATCATTGGACTGATAATTAGCGCAGTAGTTGCTTTCCTTTATTATTACAAAGACCAGAAATTCGAACATGTCAACAGAATATGGATTTACCTGATGGCACTACTGCGCTTCTTTGCCCTTTTTTTAATCTTTTTGCTTTTGTCAAACCCACTGATAAAGACAATTGTAAAATCCAAACAAAAACCCATAATCGTCCTGCTCCAGGACAATTCCAAGTCTATCCCACTCGCTACAGATAGCTCCTACACAGAAAAATACCTGAAAGACCTGTCATCTTTGACCAGACACCTAAAACAAAAATTTGACCTACGTATCTTTACATTCTCCGATAGTGTAAGACAAAGCTCAAAAATAGATTTCTCAGGCAATTACACCAATATATCACAGGCAATTTATGAAATAAACCAGCGCTTCTACAATCAAAACCTGGCTGCTATTATACTTGCTTCAGATGGTATTTACAATCAAGGCATTGACCCGGCTTACCGGGCTTCACAATCTCCTGTTCCCATCTATACCATTGTGCTGGGAGACACAAACGAATACAAAGACCTATCTGTCAACAATTTGCACACAAATAGCATAATCTTCTTGCACGAAAAATTCCCTGTACAGGCTCAGATTAATGCCGTCCACGCACAGGGGGAAAAAATCAAGGTCAGCTTGCTCATTAATGGTCGCATTATTGACCAAAAAATCATTGAAATCAACAAAGACTATTTCTCCACAACAGTTAATTTTATTGTCAAAGCACCTTCACCAGGCAAAAAGCTTTTAACAGTCTCGGTGTCCACCCTGCAGGACGAACGCAATACACTAAACAATAGCTCCACTACAGTTATCGAGGTCATAGACTCCCGCCAGAAAATCCTTATCCTTTCTTCGTTTCCACACCCAGACATTGCCACAATACGCAGAAGCCTAAATGCTATACCTACTTACAAAGTCGAATTCTCTTATTTTGATAAGTTCCAGGGCAAAATAGACGGCTATAGCTTAATCATTCTTTATCAGATGCCCGATGACAGAACCAATGCCTTGTCTATACAACGTCTTTTACAGGCATCTTCCAAACCTGTGCTCCTTGTATGCGGACCACAAACAGACCTTACTAAACTCAAAAAACTTAACCTGGGAATTAGCTATAATCCTATACAAGGTAGTGTAGATCAGGCTCAGGCTATAGTCAATAAGGACTTTGACATCTTCTTACCCCCAAAAAACATGGACAATTTGCTCTCAAACTTACCTCCGCTAATTGTGCCATACATAGACTTCGATAATGTCAACAACCAATACGTGCTACTGTGGCAAAAAGTGAATAACATCACAACAAGCAAACCCCTGGTACAATTTGTACCGCTAAGTCCATTGAACAATAATAAACTTGGTATTATCTGGGGTGAGGGGATATGGCGTTGGCGGATGACCGAATACCGCAATACTGGCAGTAGTAAAAATATAGACCAGCTTATCCTGCAGACCACACAATTTTTGATGACAAATGAAAACCGCAAACGCTTCAATGTCAAAGTAAAACCAATTATAGACCAGAACCAGGAAGTTATCTTTAATGCCGAACTATACGACCTGTCTTATAATCCTATCACCGAGCCAGATGTAAATCTTACCCTACAGGACTCGGCAGGCAACACTTTTGACTATATTTTCGAGAAAGCCGCAGATCATTACGTGCTGAACATTGGCATACTCCCGGAGGGAATTTACTCCTACCAGGCATCATGCAAATGGAAATCACAGACTTTTGTTGACAATGGAAGCTTTGTCGTACGTGCTATTAACATCGAAGCCACCAGTCTAAAAGCAAATACAGATCTGCTCCAAAAAATAGCATCATACTCCGGAGCTAAACCCTTCTATGACAGTCAAATATCCTCGCTAGAAAATGAATTGCTTATAAATAGCAATTTCCCAAGCTTGATCGAGACCCAGACACAGATAAAGCAGGGAATAAATTACTACGTTATCCTCTTTCTAATAATTTTTAGCCTTACAGTGGAATGGATACTTCGCAAATATTTCGGTAATATTTAAATTTGCCTGCCCCAAAATAGCATTACATGAGGAAATGGGAGAAATACACCAGCTATACTGTACTGTTTTTCACCGTGTTTATAATTGTAATAATACTAACAATTAGCTTGCTAAGTAACTTCTTTCTACGCCAGGCGATCCATCTGGCAAACAAAAATTTGCTTATTAGAATCGATTTTGCTAAGTCTGACATTAATATTCTTAGTACTTATCCTTTGGTAGAGATACATCTTACTGACATGATAGTCAGAGGGAAAAAAAACTTTAGAAATGACACCCTCCTCTATGTTCCTGATGTAAAGATTGTTATAAACCTTGAAAAGGCATTCAAACAAAAACACAAAATCATCATAGACAATATAGATGGCTCGTTCCCTGAGCTGAAGCTATTGGTTAATCCTGATGGTCTGGCAAACTATTATTTCATCCCTACAAAAGAGGAAATTACAACTACTGCAACTCCATTTTACATAGTTATCAACTCATTAAACATCTTCCGGGGTAAAGTTAGCTACAATGATCTTCAAAATAAACTATTTACATACTCGGACAATGTTTCTGCTAATTTTACCAACCTCGTATTTACAGAAAATAGTGCAGAGTTTTATTTATCTGCTTTCTTCGAAGATGTCTCTGCCCGGTATAAAAAAATATACCTCTTTCGCAACTATGATGTTGTAATAGAATCAAGCTACAAAAATCTCTTCCCCGGATGCCAGGACAACTATTATTTTAATGGCAATTTCACTGTTAACAAGCTAAAATTCAGTGCTAATGGCGTATTCGAAAACTCAAACCTATGCGATACCAACAATTTTTATAATTATAACCTGGAATTACATGCTATAACAGAGGATTTTAAAACTCTGCTCTCTATTGTAAACAATTTATACACAAGCGATTACTCAAAGATTAAAGCTTCCGGCACTTATCAGATTGACCTCAAATATAAAAAAAAGCATTCTCCAGATAAGGACACTAATGAGCTTACTGCTTCGGTTAAAATAGTAGATGGCTTTGTGCAGATTCCCCAAATGCCCCAGGCCATTAAAAATATTAACC
>JALWNS010000333.1 GCA_027083655.1 Bacteroidales bacterium
ATATTATACCTACCCATTATGTGCTTGATAATTATGATATAGATGAGATCATCATTGTACTATGCCAACCGACTGAATTAGAAGAAATTGTTTTCAATCCTGGTGACCTGACACAACTAATTTACCGTACAAAGCATATAACAGAAAACGAGCTGTTAATGAGAGATTTGGCTGTAGTGCAAGAATACGCTTCACAAAACCGGAAATTTAAACATACTATCATTAAACCTGACAAAGAACTTTTTGTCTCCCTCACTGATTTTACATACGATGATATTAGAAAGATGATAACTATGGGAGAAGAAGTAGCAAAGGCCTCATTGCTTGAAAGCTAGGTATTTATAAACTCACCTACCAAACAAAAATATAAAAGTTAAAAATTTTTCTTTTCTTAAATAAACATCTAATTTTGACAAGTCAAAACGGTGCCTTTGCGGCTTAATAGGGAATCCGGTGTAAATCCGGAGCTGTCCCCGCAGCTGTGAGCGCCAAATGTTCCCAGTGCAATAGCCACTGTCCTCAATGGATGGGAAGGCGCACTTGGGAGGCGCGAGCCAGAAGACCTGCCGTTTTGACAAAAACATCTCTGTGCTTTCGGGGGCTAAAGCACAGAACAGGAGCTTCCCTTTCTTGTCTTCTGTTCGGATACAAACCCCTGTAAAGCACAGCATCTAACTAAAACAAAAAAAAAGCTGTGCTATGAAAAAAATTGTACTTTTCTGGACCTTTGCTTTTGTTCTTTTTGTAGCAAAAGCTCAAGAAAAGGTATTCACACTGAATACCCTACCAGTACCAGACACTGGCTTCTACAATGGCAGTGACGGCCGGGGATACTTTGCCGACACAGTAGAAGATGTTTGGGTGAAATTTTACAATACCTATGACCAGACCTGGGGGTCGTGGCAAGGATGGGCTTATTCAACATGGAAAGATGATACAACCGAAGGTTATACTAACCAATGGAGCACTTATTCCGGCTACCTTATTGACTCAACATTTGCCCTGGCATACGTGGCTATTGACTGGAATAATGATTACGAAAACATACCTGCAGGGATTAAATTCTCTTGTCCTGTGGAGCCGGTCTCCATTTATGTCGCTAATTGTACTTACACAGCATTAGTAATAAAGAATGGAAATAGTTTTGCGCGTGCCTTCGAACCTGGCGACTATTTTAAGCTTATTATTATAGGAATTAACAATGGTATGCCTACTGATACTATTGAGCATTTCCTCGCAGACTACCGCGATAGTTTAAAGTATATCCAGAAAGACTGGGCATATATCGACCTTCGGCCGCTGGGAGAAGTTGACAGTATAAGTTTTAATGTAGTTAGCACCGATGTGGGGGATTACGGCATGAACACACCTGGTTATTTTGCCTTAGACTTATTACGATTTAATAAATCATCACGAACCACGGCTGTTTTTACACCGGACAATGATGATGAAATTAATATTTACCCAAACCCATCAACTTCTTATTTCATTGTACCACAAAATATTACAAAGACTGAATTATATGACATTTATGGCCACAAAATAGGTGAATGGTCTGTATCCAGAATAAATGTTTATGGTCTACAAAACGGTCTTTACATAGTCCGCCTGTGGGACGGACAGCAGTGGATTAGTAAAAAGCTAATAATCAAACATTAATGAGGCACAAGCTTACTATAATCCTGGTGTCTCTTTTTTTACAGAGCCTGGCACAATTTTCCCCACAAGCAGGCTTGCCAGGCTCTAATGCTATTCCTGCCAATTCACCTTTATTCAAAGCCTGGGTACAAAATGGTTGGATAAGCCCTGGATATATAGATATAGGAGACACAAATTTTACTATTGACCAGACCAATCGTGCACATTTTGGGGAGATACAAAATATTTTTGGCCCTGCGGACGGCAAGGTTGTAAGTTTAGGTGACAAAGGTACGGTAACAATTTTTCTAAACCCACCCATCTATGATGGACCCGGTTATGACTTTGCAGTTTTTGAAAATGGCTTCCGCAGCCTCAACGACTCGGCACTTGCATTCCTGGAGCTTGCTTACGTTGAAGTTAGTTCAGATGGTAAAAACTTCTTCACCTTTCCTGCTATTTCGCTGACTCAAGATACTGCGCAGGTAGGACCATTCGAAATGTTAGATGCTAGAAAAATTTACAATCTGGCAGGTAAATACATATCTGGATATGGCACACCTTTTGACCTTTCCGATCTAACTGGTTTCAAGGATAATGGCTTAGATCTTAACAATATTTCTTTTATCAGGATACGTGACGTTGGAGGTAGCATAAACCCTATGTTGGCAAGCTATGACAGCCATGGACACAAGATTAATGACCCCTACCCCACTCCTTTTCTAAGCTCTGGCTTCGACTTAGATGCTATCGGACTTATTAATATAAAAACAACAACAGTAAGGGTTTTCCCTAATCCTACAGACGGACAAATTTTCATCCAATCAAAAAACAAGATCAAAACACTAATTATTAACGACTTACAAGGCAGAACAGTGTTTAAAAAATCCATGAATGTTAATTTTATTAAAATTGATCTTTCAAATCTAAAATCTGGGCTTTATTTTTGCATAATATTAGGAGATAATTTTAGAGCTGTTGAGGAAATAATTTTATTCTGATGAAACATAAATTATTGACAATAAGCTTATTAGCTTTTTTCTTTTTTTTGTCAGGTTGCCAGAACATTTTTAGTAAAAAGCTTATCAGGGAAGGAATAGCCACATTTACAATCAATTACGAAACAACAAAAGAAGAAAATCCCATTGTAATTTTATTACCTCACAAGATGTATACTTACTTCAAGGATGATAAAAGTGCCTCAATAGTCGAAGGCTTTTTTGGCACTTTCCGTATGGTAATGCTCAATAGGCCAGACCTGGGTCAAAAATATACAATTGTCAGAATTCTTGATAAAAAATACATTTATGAAACAAACCTTGACGGAAAACCCTTTGCCAGTAGCCAAATGCAAAATATGAAAATTAAACTCCTCGATACAAGTTTCGTTTACAAAGGCTTTAATTGCAAGGCTGCGGCTATTTATTGCCCTTCGATACAACAGGATACATTTCTTATTTACTATACAACAGACCTGGGTATTAAATATGCAAATGTAAATACTCCATATTACCAAATTCCTGGTGTTTTAGTTAAATTTAAGCTAAAATTACTAGATGTCGTTATGGATATTTCATTAGAAGAAGTTGCTAGCAAAAAGATAGAACCAACAACTCTTGAAATTCCAAAAGAAGGATACAAATATGTTAGCTACGAACAATTAGAAGAAATTTTAAATTCACTGCAGTGATATCCATAAGAAAAAATAGCTTTATCGTATTGATCTTATTACTTTTGTTATTCTTTTCCTGCGAAAAAAAACATGATAGGCTTTATAGCTTTTACAGAGTCTATTTCCCTTCTTCATACATGACTCTCAATGGTGCAGTATTAAGGACACAAGCAATACCTGATCAAATACATTACATTGATTCCGTTCCTGCCCTCACACCTTTTTCTGCAATAATACAGGGAGAATTTGGTGCAGTATATGATACAATAATACAATATGGCCATGTATGGTCCATGACAAACCCAAACCCTGTTATTAACCCACGAGATACTAGTTCATACTCACGGCTAGGACAGTGGCCTACAGATAGCTCTGGTATATTTCTTACTGAAATAAATAACCTATATCCCAACACCCCATTTTATGTAAGGTCTTATATTGTTACTATTCACGGAGACACTGGATACAACCCTGTTATTCTAATAGATACAACACTTAGAGCAGTTGACACATGGTTTATTGCTCCAATCTTACCAGGCTCGATAAGAACAGGTGCCGTAGGTGAAACATATTACGACACTGATTTAGGTTATGAAATTGGAATAATTGCCGGAGGTAATAATGCGAATGAAGTTTTAAATGATATGTGGTTTTATGATCCACAAACCAGGACATGGACCGAAAAAGCTAATATACCATACAGAGCAACACAAGCAGTAGGATTTGTTATCACTTATACAAAGCTTGACGGTAATGAGATAACTAAATTTTATTACGGTACCGGGGAGACAAGTCCATACGGGTACGGACAAACAGACCTTTGGTACGAATATGATTTCTCTTCTAATACATGGTCACAAACCATTTCCCAGACATCATACCCAATAAAAATCAGCCGGGCCGTAGGTTTTTCTATAAAAAAATACGGTTATGTAGCCTTTGGACAGACAGACAATGGCAATACTACAACTACTATTTACAGATTCGATCCAAGCGAAGCAGACCGTAGTAATGGTGTACCGTGGGAGCTCATGCCTGTTTTGGACGCACAATATGCTCGAATGGATGCAATAGTCTTCGTAATAGATTCTGCAGCATACATTGGGCTAGGACAACAAAATGCAACACAATATTTTTCTGATTTATGGAGTTTTGTCCCAAACACTACCACCGGCGGTAATTGGAGCAGGAAAGCTTCATTTCCAGGACAGCCTAGATCACAAGCAGTAGCATTTGCTATTGGTTATAATGGCTTTGTTGGCCTTGGTTATAATGATACACAGGGATTTAAGGACTTTTACCGTTATGATGCTCTGGGCAACTCATGGACTAAAATTACTGATTACAAAATAGGACCAGATTTCAATGGTGAAGAGCAAGCTGTGAGAGATGCGGTAGCTATCAGAATTGGAGAACTAGGACTGGTAGGTACTGGTTATAAAGTTTACGACTCATTAACCCCTTATGCCAAAGATTTTTGGTATTATCAGCCATGGTAAAAAGAAATGTCATGAAAAAAATAATATTCTTAATATCATTAATCCTGTGGGCATGGACATCATCTGCCCAATGGAGTGAGTTTAATTATTTTGCTATTCGTCTTGGGATTACAAACCAATTTCTAAACCCTGCACCTCTGAGCTCTAACGGTTTGTTTATAAATTCATACGAAGGAGATAGATATCTTATCCCTGATACAAATAAATATCTCAAATACAATGGTGGATTTGACATAGGTGTTAATTTCCATTTTGACTGGCATAATGACATGGGTGGTTTTGTCATTGGTGCAGAATATTACAACTTTGCCGTTTCTAATAAATTTGTCTCTACATCATCCGATGATTATATCATAAGAACGATGAGAATACATTCTGTCAGTTTCCCTGTTTATGTCAAATTTGGTTATGAAATATTCAACTTGCAAAGGTACGCATTCTTAGGTGTAAGATTTAATTGGAATTTACAATTAGATATATCCGAGGAAGCAAGCTGGAACAGTGAACTACGTACGCAATCTCATACCGATGAAGTTATGCTCCAATATAACTTTGTAATAATGGGCGGTATCAACTTCTTATTTTTTAACGTAGAAGCAGATTTCTTCCCTAATACATTCCTCAACAAAAACTATATACTTGACGTGGGAACAGAAACTAGCCCTTACTATATTAAACCATTTGAAACATACCCCAATACATACTTTGTCGTTTCCACATCCATTTATATTCCTTTATCACCATGGGCAACAACAAGAAGCTATTTCCTCAATAAACTGCTAAAAATGTTTTAATTATTAAAACACAGGTTACTAACAAATGGAAAAACCACGCACTTTTTAAAAACATCATTTTTTTGTTATATTTAGTTAACCAGACTTCATTAAACCATACCTGTCTATACATATTTACCTGATTATCAAATAAATATAAACACAAAATTTACCTCATCACATATAATTACCTATGACTTAAAACATTTTGCACAATACAATTTTTTGGTATTTTTGAGACAAATAAAAAAGCATAAGAAAATGCCAAAGCTATCTACTCGTTCTTATGAGATGCCTGCGTCTCCTATACGTAAACTAGTACCATTAGCCGACCAGGCAAAAAAACGTGGTATAAAAGTTTATCATCTTAACATTGGCCAACCTGACATCAAAACCCCAGAAGTAGCCTTAGAGCCATTACACAATTTCAAGCCAGAAACTATTATAGAATATACTAACTCGGCAGGCTTAGAGAGTTACCGCAGAGCTTTAGCCGAATATTACCGTAAAGTAGGTATCAATGTCGATTATACGGACATACTCATTACTGCCGGCGGTTCAGAAGCTTTGTTCTTTACATTCATGACATTGTTCAATCCTGGCGAGGAAGTAATAATCCCAGAACCTTTCTACACCAACTACAATAGCATTGCTAAAGAAGCAGATATTAAAATCGTTCCTATAACATCAACCATCGAAAACGGTTTTGCCCTTCCTCCTATTGAAGAATTTGAGAAACGCATAACTGACAAGACTAAGGCAATTCTTATTTGCAATCCAAGCAACCCAACAGGAGCCCTTTATACAAGAGAAGAGCTCGAGCAACTTCGTGATATAGCAATCAAGCATGACCTATTCCTGATAGCAGATGAAGTTTACCGCGAATTTGTTTATGACGGATACGAACATTTCTCTGTAATGCAGCTAGAAGGCATCGAAGACCGCGTCGTATTAGTAGACTCAAATTCTAAGCGATTTAGCCAATGTGGCACACGTACAGGTTATCTAGTTAGCAAAAACAAGGAGTTTATCCAGCAAGCTCTCAAGTACGGGATGGCACGTTTAAGCCCTCCTTATTTTGGACAGATTGTGGGAGAAGCTTCACTTCGTGCACCTCAAGAATACTTCAAAGAAGTCTATGATGAATATGTTAAACGACGCAATTACCTCATCGAGGCTCTTAATAATATCCCTGGTGTCTTCGCACCTATGCCTCATGGCGCCTTCTATACAATAGCTCGTTTACCTATTGATGATAGCGAAAAATTCTGCGCCTGGTTGTTGTCTGACTTCAACGTGGACGGCGAAACAATTATGTTTGCACCAGCTCCTGGTTTCTATGCTACTCCTGGGCTGGGTAAAGATGAAGTACGTATTGCTTATGTGCTTAATGTGGACGACCTCAAGCGCTCAATGGAAATCCTGGAACGTGCCCTAGAAAAGTATCCAGGCACCAAGAGATAATTTTACCAATGCTTAATTGAAATTACCTGTAAGCATACGACAGGTTCCTTGCAGGTAAACAAGATTAGAGAAAAATAATTCAGTAAAAAGTCCTATTCCCAGTACTTACAAAAATCCCCTGCACGCGTGCAGGGGATTTTTTGTTGTATAAAACAGTGACCCTCACTCTTTAATAATCTTGCCTGTAGTTACACGGCCGCCTGTCTCCAACATATAGATATACAAGCCTGGCTGTAAGTCTTTTATGCTTATTTCCTGCCGGGCCTGCTGCTTTTTGACAAGCTTGCCAGTGATTGTGTAAATAGATATGCTACCCTGCACTGGTTCAGAGAGATAAATCTTATCATGAGCAGGATTGGGATAAAGCATTATATCATGGCCTGTCGTCTCTACTGAGGCTGAGACATCATCCACCATACTGAGTTGTTTGTCGGCAAAAAGATGGTACTCTCCAGGTTGTAATGTCTTGCTCAAAGGAGTGGAAGCCACATCAATGGTCTGGCCGGCCAGTATATCATACCATGTGCCCGTATGCTGGAAATTCAAATCAACCGTATAACTGACAACGTCAAAATTAGCCACAACGTATAAATTTAATGTATCAGAGCTTAACCATTGCTCTTTGACCATGCCAGACAAATTATAAGTATATGTGCCATTGCGTACTATATCATTTGAATGCCTAAAATTAATCAGTTTACGGTAAACATTGTAAAGTCCCAAACGCGCTGTATCTTCATAGAAATAATCCCAACGCACAGGCTTGGGACTGGTGCGGCATTCTTCGCTTATTGTTCCATCTGTACAATAATTCAAACTGTAATCATACCCCAATTCCTGGAACTGCCACATCATTTTCGGACCGGGTATTGTATAGAAAAACGTTGCTAATCCTTTGCTTCTCTGCAATGAGGTGTTCAAATCCTTAACATCATAACTTGCCGTAGAATTTCCATACTGTAAAGCTTTGTACATTAGCCGTTCTTCATCATGGCTCTCCATAAATGTAAGATTATTCGGATAAGTAAACCCTCGGTTTTGATAATAAGACCATGAAAAATCCGAACCGTCTTGCCACCCCATTAACGCTTGACCAAAATTATAATTCATGTTCTGCCAGAGCAAAAATCCATAATTAGCCAACACCTGCTCCTCGCTATTATCTGCAAAATGCTCCAGTACGACATAGGCATTGGGGTTAATTGACTTTACAAAATCGTAATAATCTTTCAATATATCTATGCGTGACTGGTCATAAGCCGACCATGAAGCCAAATCTGTTGAATAAGTCTGTGTAAAGCCTTTGGAAAGGTCGAAACGGAATCCATCAATCTTGAATTCTTCCAACCAGTATCTTAGCACATCTTTGACAAACTCCCTGGTAGCTAAGCTCTCATGGTTAAAGTCATAGCCCACGCCTAATGGATGGGGACAGGTCTGGTTAAACCACGGATTATCAGCCGAAGGTACACCATTCTTACTATCCCAATACATTTGTACCAGTGGACATTGACCAAAGGCATGATTGAACACAACATCCAATATCACTGCAATACCACGTTTGTGGCATTCATCAATAAATTGCTTATAATCCTGCTCCGTGCCATAATATTTGTCTGTTGCAAAGTAAAAGTCAGGATTATAACCCCAGCTAATATTGCCTTCAAACTCCGTAATTGGCATAATTTCAATAGCGTCAATACCCAAATCTTTCAGGTAATCAAGCTTGGCAGTGACATCCTTTATTGCTGATGACTCTACAAAATCCCGCACTAGTAATTCATATACAGTAAGATTAGGCTGATTCTCGTTAAGACTTCTTGGTACAAAATTTTCAACCTGCCATTGATACTGGCTCTGGCCTGTCTGCAGAACACTTACAATGCCTGTTGTCTTGCCACTAGGATAAGGCATCAAATCCGGGTAATTCTGTATGTATTGATCATTCCATGGGTCCAGGATTTTATGACAATAAGGGTCTGCTATTTTCAGGTCTCCGTCTATAAGATATTGATAAGCATACTCCTTGCCTTTTTGCAAACCACCTATCCGTAGCCAGAAATGTGTACCATCTGGCGTGCGTTTCATATAATACCTCTCATCAGGCTGCCAATTATTAAAATCTCCAAGCACAAAAACATAGTTTTTCCGTGCAGGCGGATCCCACAGTACAAGCACAACCGAAGTATCACTTTCGTAATTAATACCATTATGCACACCTGCAGGTAATTCAGCTATTTCTGGTGCTCCCATTACCAGAAATTTAACAGTATCATAAACTACTTGTGTGCCTTTTGTAGCCCTAGCAACAAGGTAATGGTTACCCTGGGGAAGGGAATCCGCCCATATCTCTTTAACTGCCGAGTCTACAGTGGAAGTCATCAAAACAGTTCCATCTACCAGCAAGTCCAGCTCATCACTGTTCAATGCAAAGGCAGAAAAATTAATAACATCGCCCGGTCCATATAGGAAACTGAGCTTGTTCGGGCTAGTTATTCTGACTGCCAGATCATTTGCCGGATATACAGGCATAAAGAAATCCCCTCCGTCCTCTTCGCGTGCCACGATGTAATCATCTGGCCTATCAGGCGAAACAGGGTCTGCACTACGTATAACCATAGCTAATTGGAGAACATGTTCCGAACTATCTGTAATACCATAATAATCACGGATATTACTAATCTCAAGCTTGTACAGGTCAGGAGCTATGCGCGTAAACTTAGTCTTTGCCAGGTTCTCACCCCAATCCGAAACAACATGTAGCCATTCTGTAGGCGTTGAGCTCTTAGTTGTTATCACACCCGTGTGTGCATAAACATCACCTGTGTAGCCGGCCAAAGCCCCATTACCCAATGTAGCATCAAAATACACCACAACGCTACTATCTTCAAGAGGCATTGCAGGGATGGTATATACTGCACCGACTTTGTAAATTGCAGCCGGAGTATCACTTGGCTGTACCTGCTGATCTGCTACTTGATAAGAAAAATTCAGGCCACTGTTGTTTAGAAAATCTATTGTAATTAGGTCATAATCAGCCGGTGAAGGGTTGGACAAATTGTTCAATGCAGTTGTATTTGTCGAAAAAACATAGTAAGACACATTTGTTCCTGCTGCTAATGAAGGTATAATTCCAGTTGCTGTGTCATTATTGACAGAACAAACGACTAGCTGGGATGTCGCCCAATTATCTGTAGTATAACGGATTACAAATGATTGTTCCTGTGCCGCCACTGTGTCTAAAATAATTTTTACTGCTACTTCATCACTACTTTGCACTACGTTTGTATCAGGGATCTGAAGGATTGTGTCAACAAGGGCGGGCCTTGAGGAAAATTCCATAAAAATAGCGCGCGTATCTTGATAGCCATTATCCTCAAAGTTAACAACATACCAACGGTCTGGGTTAAGGCTTATGCTATTGTTATTACCTCCGCCATCATTGTGCCAGTAGTAAGTTTGAATTGTATTCAGGGAAACTGCTACATCTGTCCACTTATTAGCATAAAGATTACTTTTGGGTCCGCTAGTAAATAGAAATTCATAGCTTCCTGAATTAATGGCATTTGTATCACCACTAGAGAGCGTTGTAAAAATAGTCTGGTAATGTGGGGAAGCCAATCCTGTTATTTTACCAACCATTCCTGCCACACCATCAACAGTGTCATTGACAGAACGTAAAGTCATGTTATTTGGTGGTTGTGTCCAGCCATCCCAGCTTCCTGGCATATTAACACCTTCGGGCTCGTATATCTGTGCAAAGGACACATTCGCCATTATTATCAAAATCCATATCAAGTATAATCTTTTCATATTAGAAATTTTTTCTTTAAAATTACTATAAATCATCGAACTAGTCATTATCAAGACTTCAAACGTTTGCACTCCTGGCTAAAAGCATAAATTTCATTTTGCAAAACCCTCACTTATTTTTAATTTTGATTAAATATTAGTTTAATACATATCTATCTATTAATCAATATATTATGAAACGTAAAAAAGTTATAGCAATAATTCCTGCAAGAATCAAATCACGACGGTTTAAAGGAAAAGTATTGACTGAGATTTTTTCTATGCCAATGATAGGACATGTATACAAGCGTACTGCCTTGTGTAAGGACATTGACAAAATCATCATAGTTACACCGGACAAAGAAATACAAGAATATGCACACAATCTTCTAGGAGCCACAGTAATAATGGAGAAACATAAATACCAAAACGTTTTTGATTCCTGTGCCGATGCCCTGAAAAAATACCAAGAACAAACTAATACTATTTATGACATAGCTTTGGTTATTTCCGGGGATGAGCCTATGATCACAAACGATATGCTTGCTATGGCCATCAGTCCTTTTTATCTTGAGGACGACGTAAAAATTAGCACTTTAATGTGTCCTATCCCTACAGAAGATGAATTCCGTAATCCAAACACTATCAAAGTCGTCGTGGATGTTAATAATAATGCTATGTATTTTTCGCGTGAGCCTATACCTTCACCTGCAAAAGGCGTTGTAGGCATACCTCCTCTTAAAGTTGTCAGTGTTTCATCATTTGATGTACAATTTCTTCTCGAATTTAGAGAAATGCCCCCGTCCACTCTCGAGTTGATTGAAGATATACCAGTGCTCCGTGCTTTAGAGAATGGATTTAAAGTTAAAATGATTATGAATGAAAAATACACTATGTCCGTCGATACACCCGAAGACCTTGAAAAAGTAAAAAAACTTATGGAGGAAGACCCATTGCTACAACGCTACCTCACTTCTCTGAATTAGATCTTTTAAATGGAATAGAAATTTTTAGCCCATCATAGGCCAGAACTGTCCGAGGAAAAACATTTTTAGCTTCCATGTAAAAACGCTCCATATCTAACAAAGTTGCTGAAAAATGGCCTATGATAAGCTGTCCTACACCTGCCTCGCGTGCCAAAATAGCAGCTTGCTCTGCTGTTGAATGAAACGTAGCTTCTGCCTTCTGTTTGTGCTCGTTGTCAAAGGTGGCTTCATGGTATAGCACATCAACGCCACGTATTTTTTCGGCCAGGTGGGGAAGAAACTTAGTATCAGAGATATAAGCATAAGATCTGGGTTCAGGAGGTGGTATTGTTACATCATCAGGAAAAATTATTGTTCCATCCTCCCGCTCTATCATCTCTCCTTTTTTTAGGCGGACTATTTCCTCTATCAATAACTTTAATTCCTCGATTTTAGTTTTTATTATATTTGGTTCCCGTTCCTTTTCCCTAAAAATAAATCCCCATGTATCAATCCTGTGCTCTAAAGGTACAGCCTCTACACTAAAATTCTTATGATCCATTATAATCCCACCCCTCTTAGGCAAGGCATGAAAATGCAATGTAAAAGGTAATTCCCTGACCTTGACCGGAGAATGCCGGGACCACAGAATTTGCTTCAGTCCCGCAGGAGCATATAAATGAAGGTCTACCTCCCTGTGAAAAAGCTCATAAGTCGAGAGCAAACCAAAAAGACCAAAATAATGGTCTCCATGTAAATGGGAAATAAAAATATGACGTATCTTGCCAAAACCAACATGAAAACGGCGAAGCTGCAACTGTGTGCCTTCGCCGCAATCTACCAATAATGGCGTACCATAAATATTTACTACTTGAGAAGAAGGGAACCTATGTGCCGTTGGTGTAGCAGAACTTGTTCCCAAAACAAGAATATCAAAATCCATTTATTCATTGTCGTTTTTCTCTTCCACCTGCTCGTTCTGCCTGATTATTCTTTCTGCTTCTTCTACTGTATCTGCTATGTTAAGCACTGTATCCAACTGTGAAATATTTATTAATCGCTCTACAGCAGGCTGCAATCCTGTAACTACAAATATACCATTAGAATTCTTTGACAAACGGTTTGCTACCAGGATTGCACTCAAACCAGAAGAATCGCAATACTTAACTTCTGACAGATCCATTATTATGTTTCGCTCTCTATTACTAGCCAACAGAACCAGCTCTGACTTCAAAGAAGGAGCTAAAAAGGTATCTAATTTCTCATCCAAAATCTTAATGAGCGTATAAAAATCACGCTTGATAATCTGAAACTTATTTGTTTGCTGGGTGTTGTCCATGCCCTGTTGTTTAATGTATAGTATCTTTTTACAATATTAGAA
>JALWNS010000334.1 GCA_027083655.1 Bacteroidales bacterium
TTTGTTACCAATTCTTAACTAGCAATGTACTAATAAACAACGCTCTCGCCCACCAAACAAGCGCACAGAAAACTAATTGCGGGTAATAAACGCTCACATTGCCTGAAAGCCTTTACTGGCATATAGTTTTAGTTTATCAACAGCACAAAGCTTTGACAACCATATTCTGCCAAAATCACTTCCCCTTCGCCCGCTACTTCCGGCGGACAAAATCTTTTACTAGTCTCACAAGGGCTTCCACCTTGACCGGTTCCAGATTATAAAAATCCTTACTTATGCCCGTCGCAACGAGAAAAGCATCAACATAAGGAAGATAATCCGCTACATTCTCGGGTGTAATTCCACTTGCCACTGCAAGAGGAAAATTGCCTGCTGCCTTGCGCATACGCTTTATTTTCCCTACATCAGCTGCAAGACCAGTACCTGGACCACTAGTCGTTATCACATCAACATAATTTTTGGCAATCTCCACTGCCTTCTCCAGATCCTCTACTTCCCGTTGATACTTAAATGCCACGCCGCCAAAATACAATCCCAACCACCGCGCGCGTAACCTCTTTTGCTTGACATACTCAGGATAGCCTTGTACTTCTTTTGTCTCATCAACGAAAGCATTATCCACCCACACACCATTAACATCATTTCCAATAACATCAAAAACTTCATCAGGATAAAGATCCAGACAATTCAAACCAACCCACCAACCGGGAAACTTGTCCCTGACAGCCTGAAAAACTTTCAACAGATGCCCGCAATCATAATCATGGTTTATGAGAAAAATACCATCTGCACCTGCCTCAAAAGCAATAAAAGCGTTTTCCATTGCCTGTCCCTCGCTCTCCACATGAATAACAGGCAATACAACCTTGCGGGCTCTGAAAACATCAAACAGGTTTATCAACATATCAGCTCATTTTTTACATCAAATACGAACAAAGCATGTCTTTTGTTTTACTACACATAAGACAAAAATCACAAAAATTTCCCTGCTAATATCATATCTTTATTAGCAAAACGCAAAAACAATGTAACATGGAACTGTTTGAAGTCATGCAGCGCCGCCGTTCAATACGTCATTACAAACCAGACGCGGTAGAGCCAGAAAAGATCCGCCGTCTGCTACAGGCAGCTTTTCTCTCCCCATCTGGACGGAATATTCGTCCATGGCACTTCATCGTGGTAGATGACAGAAGCCTTCTTGACCAGCTAGCTAACGCCAAATCAGGAGCACGACCACTGAAAACTGCACCCCTGGCCATCGTGATAGCAGCGGACGAAGACACCACAGATATATGGATAGAGGATTCTGCAATAGCTGCCGAGCACATACACCTTGCTGCAACTGACTTGGGACTTGGATCCTGCTGGGTACAAATACGAGGCCGTCAATCCATAACAGCTGACATCACTGCAGAAAAATACGTGCAGAAACTACTGGGACTGCCTCAGTCTTACCGGATAACTTGCATTATAGCCATTGGTTATCCGGTAGAAACCAAGCGACCCCATGAACCCGAGATAGAGTGGGACAAGGTCAGCCACAATAACTACGGTAAAGCTCTTAAGCTGTAGTAATCATAGTCCTCCAATGGCGTAGCCATGACCTCTGGCTGCCTGACCGCTTGCAGCGGTCAGGCAGCTTGCTACCACCAGCTCTCTAATGCCATCTGGCGCATCTCCGCATGCTATCGGCTGGCGACTTAGCCTCTTGCAGCAGTCTGGCAGCTTAAGAGCACCCAACGACTGCGCCCCAACTCCTTATATCTTTACAACCCTTTGGCTAAAGACCTGTCCCAGGCCAATCATACGCAGGATGTACACCCCACGCTGCAAGGAAGAAACATCCACTGCAGTGCTACCTGGCATTGACGTTCGTATATTACCTGCCCCGAAAGGCTAAGTATCTGGCAAGTGTAAGGTACCGTGTAATACTGCGAATCAATTTTTATCTGGTCATGCACAGGATTTGGGTAGATCTGAAAATTGAACTTCTTCGTAGTGCCGGCCTGCTCTGGTCCAACGATAGAGAGCCACAGATAAGCATCTTTAACCCAACGGCTCCAGAAAGCCTCATTATGCCGCCCTAGCGGATCAGTCTGCAGATACAGGTAAACAGTGTCCAATCCTTTTTGCTCCAGAAGGGTTATAGCCCGCTTGCAATCACTAGCAACATCTGAGCCTTCCAGACCACCCGCCAGAAAGTAAACAAAAGTTGGCTCCTGAACATCACTTTGGGAAATAAGACCGTAGATCTGCGGATCATTTATCCAGAAAGATGGCGAAAATACCCCAGCACGGCCAAAAACATCATTGTATTTAACCACTGCATAAAATGAAATCAACCCTCCGAGCGAACTACCCCATATCCACGTGTTCTCCCTGTCTGCGAGAGTGCGGAAAGCAGAATCCACATAAGGTTTTAGCGTCTCAATAATAAAACGCACGTACTTGTCACCATCACCCCCCCATAAGTAGCATTAGGATAAGGAGTTAACTCGTCTATACGGTAGGCACCTCCATTGTCAATGCCCACAACAATAGGCACTGTATAGCCCTGCGATGCTAACTCATTCAAATGTTCATCCACATGCCACTCTCCTGCGAAGGATGTTGCATCATCAAAAAGATTTTGACCGTCGTGCATATAAATCACTGGATAGCGGGAATTGCCCGAGTCATAGCCGGGTGGCAAGTATATCCAGATACGTCTATAGCGGCCTAACTGGGGCATATAAAAACTGTCGGTCAACACGTACACATTCTCCGCTGTTGTGTGGTTAATAGTTGGGTTATCCACTCCTGCCCAGTTGTAAATCGTTATCCACACAGTGTCTACTCCACCGGAAAATGTGTAAGTGCGATTGGATATTTCCTCTCCATTGGGTCCTTTTTCTACCGTTGCCCAGCTACCTAAAGTGAATTTGTATTCAATCTTTGTCCCTGCCGATGCCGAAAGCACTATCTCTGGTTTGCCCTGGTCGTTGGGGCGGAGAATATATGAAGTGTCTCCCGGATCCCAGCCATTGAACGAACCAGCCATGTAGATCTTTGCACCTTCTGGTGTGTACGAAGGATATTGCTCCACAATAAAATGTGTCTGTCCATTCAACCTTATTAACACAAAAACACTGATTAACAATAAAATAAATTTTTTCGTCATGACCTAAATTTTTGCTTTTTGTGCTAAATTAAACAGACAATGAGAGCATGCAAAAAAT
>JALWNS010000335.1 GCA_027083655.1 Bacteroidales bacterium
TATGACAAGCTGATAAAGATACAACCACCCGGTTATGGGTAGGAGGAATAGGGTGTGTTGATGTGTGAAAAATCGAACGAGAAACCGTTTAGCTTTTACAAAAATAAATGGCTGATTTATTTGAAAGGATTGTTAATCGGCGTACCCCTCTTGGCCAATTTCAAGACTTTGCTCATGGTTACTTTAGCTTCCCTGAGCTGGAAGGTGAGATTGGACCAGAAATGTATTTCCGTGGTAAAAAAGTTATTGTTTGGAGTGTCAATAGCTATCTTGGATTAGCTAACCATCCAGAAATACGAAAAACTGATGCCGAAGCAGCAGCTCAATGGGGCCTTGCCTACCCTATGGGTTCTAGAATGATGACTGGAGAAACTAAATATCACAGACAACTAGAACAAGACCTGGCAGAATTTGTTGGCAAAGAAGCAGGATACCTCCTTAACTATGGTTACCAGGGAATGGTGTCTATCATAGATGCCTTGCTTGACCGCCATGATGTGGTTGTTATAGACTCCGAATCCCATGCTTGTATCTACGATGGTTCACGGCTCCATTTCGGACGCCGCCATACATTCGAGCATAATAACATGGAAAGCTTAGAAAAACAACTCCAGACTGCTACAAATATAGTTTCTAAAACAGGTGGCGGTATACTGGTTGTTACCGAAGGTGTCTTTGGTATGGCAGGCGACCTTGGAAAGCTAGATAAAATTGTTGCCCTCAAAGACAAATATCAATTCCGGCTTCTGGTGGATGACGCTCACGGTTTTGGTACTATGGGCAAAACAGGGGCAGGTACTGGAGAACATTTAGGCGTTCAAGATGGCGTGGATGTTTACTTTGCTACTTTTGCCAAGTCTATGGCCGCTATTGGTGCATTTGTTGCATCTACAAAGCCTATTATCCGTTACCTCCGTTACACAATGAGATCCCAAATCTTTGCCAAATCATTACCTCTCCCAATAGTTATTGGTGCAATGAAGCGCCTTGAAATGCTCAAAACTAAGCCAGAACTCAAAGATAAACTCTGGACTATTGTCAATGCGCTTCAAAGTGGCCTGAGAGAGGCAGGGTTTGATTTAGGACGTACTGAATCTGCAGTTACACCTGTACACCTTAAAGGTAGCCCATACGAAGCAGCAGCCCTTATCGCAGACCTGCGTGAAAATTATGGTATTTTCTGCTCTGGTGTCCTGTATCCAGTAGTACCTAAAGGGGTACTTTTGCTTCGTCTCATTCCTACAGCAGCTCACGAGCTCAAACATGTAGAAAAAACTATAGAAGCATTTAAAGAAGTACGCCAAAAGCTTGAGGATGGTTATTATAAACATGATGATCCTATGGAAATTTTGCGTAAATACAATATCCAAATTCAACTCTAACCTGGCTATAAATTAGTATTCACAAGAATAGGGCGCAATGATGCGCCCTATTCTTGTATTATCAATGATAATTAGGATAATAGCAAATCTGGCAATTCCATGTTTTTGACGAAAATTTTGGTCCTGTCTTTCCAAAGCATGGATATACACTATTGTGGGTATAATTAGCCTGTTTTGACCAATTATCTCCTGATTATAGCAATATAGCCTTGCTTACCCATGCCTCCACCTATAACTAATTCATTTTCTGTAATAGTATCCACACTGTTAATAACAGGCAAGTCAAAAACTTTCTGGGACAACATTGTACCATTAGTAGAAACCTGCCATATACTTGCATTCTGCTGACCGCTATAACCACCAAACACCCAAATCGTATCATTAATAATTAAACCATCATTTATTTTTTCGACGACACTCCTACCTATGACTTTGTCTGATATTGTTTTTCCTGTCAAATCAATATTCACTAGCCATATATCACCTTTTTTTGTCCTTATTTTTTCCCATGTTTCACCTATTAACCAGATACTGTTATCGTTACGGAGTGCTTTAACAAAATAATTATCCTCATAAAGATGATTTTTTGTCTGCCATATAATCTCACCTGAATATGACAACATAATCATCCAAGGATCCAAATCACTCACACCCTGGTGCCAAGTCCGCCCTATCACAAGCATTCCATCTCCCAAAGGCAGCGCATCTATTGCCTCCTCATTATCGTTAAGAGCTCCATATTGTTTTTCCCATAATATATTACCACTCCTATCTATTTTGACAATCCACAGATTACGGGCATCGATCCCCTGGGGTGTTATGTACCCAAGTATAAAAAAGTTTCCGTCATCCGAGGGTATAATCCTATAGGCACCGTCTTTCAAAGCATTACCATACTTACTTTGAGCCAGAACCTGGCCATCACTTGATAAAACGGCAAACCACACCTGGCTCTGGTTATCTTTTGTCCAGGTAATCCCAACTGCATAAATTCTATCTCCTTGAACAATAAAATCATTAATCTGGTCAAAGAGCATTCCTCCAAAACTATTTTGCCAAACAATCTGTCCATCAGGAGCAAGTTTAACAACAAAACCATCCCTTAATTTACGTGAAGCAGGTATTTCTACATAACCACCAGCATATATATAACCATTCTCGACAGCTACTTTTTTAATGGTAGTATAATCAAAATTAACAATCCTGGCCAATTCCTGGGAAAAGACATCCGGCAAGAATAGAAACAGGGAAAAAAGTATGAAAACAAAATTCTTCATTTTATTGATTTTTTGGTATTTATACAGTAAAAGAGATAAACAAAAATAATTGAATAAACCATAGATAGAGCAACATTAAGCCAAAAAGGTATAGCATATTGCCCGAAAAAGTCTTGAAACTGGCTAATAGGCGCATAAGCCATAGCCGGAGGTACAACTAGCGATGTAATAACTTTCGCAGGGAGATAAAAGCCTAGCTGAATTCCTAGTGAAAATAATAATTTTCTTACTATGGCCTCAAAAACAAAATAGCCTAAAAATCCCAAAACAGAAGCTAAAGGTGACTTAAAGAGGGCAACAAACAATAATGCAAAACTCATGTAGGCAAACAATTGCATCCACAAGGCAAAAAGCGATAACCAAGCCGAATGCGATTCTCCATTCCCCCAATAAGCTTTCAAAACAAGCCCTCCAAGCAATGCGACCAAAGTCCAATCAAAAGGAATGGTATAAACAAAACTCAACTTACCTATTAGGTATTTTCGTCGATAAGAAGCTGGCCTTATTGACAGGTCTTCCCACCCACCTGCAAGAAAGATTAAAACAAAAATCATCCACA
>JALWNS010000336.1 GCA_027083655.1 Bacteroidales bacterium
GTTGTATATCCACCACAACATGCTTAATTCCTAAAAAATCTGCTACGAGTTTTGCATCCTTAACAAATTGGGTTTCTGAGGGATTAGCAGGGTCTTCGACATAATTAACAAAAGTCAAACCGATCACTTGATAGCCTTGCTGTTGAAGTAAATATGCGGTTATAGAACTATCTATCCCACCGCTCATTGCCACTAGTACCTTATCCATAAAACTAAAATTTATTATTCAAAACTTTATTTAGCGAAGTTAGTACTTTTCCAATAGTCTTGTACAAATTCCCGGGTAAAAACTGTTGATTATGATATGCTTTTAGAAAATAATATACGCTAATAAAACCAGGCCTAACAACCGAAGTATGCCTAATCATAGCCTCGCTAATAACTTGTGGTACCTGCCCCAGGATAACTCCTGTCGTTGTATTTATTAACAAAGGCGGAACAGACCACATCTTATCCACTGGAATAGCCAGGTAAGAAGCACGTGATTCATCATCACTAATAACAAACCAGTCAAGACCTAAACTTTCTGCAATAGCCGCCATTATAATAGCTATTGTAATGCCTGCGCCTTTTCTATTTTTAAATGTCATATAAGGATCAAAGCTTACCCACAAAGGATGCTCCATTGTCCAGTAAAATCTATCCCACTTGTAAAAAAGCCAGACAAAATATCTCGCTTGCTCTAACGGTGTATTGTTCCGGGCAAAACCAGGAGGGAATTTGTCCAACAAGGTTTGGAAAAAACTTTTGAATTCCGTATATGATAAAAAAGGGGTAAGCAACCGGGAAATTAAAAAAAGAAAAAACATTAGGTTATTTTCGTACTCTACATTTACTCCCTCAGATTGGAGAGAAACAAGGAGTTGGTGATCTTTGTCTGTCAATAGACCAGACCATAAATCAAAATAAAGCCGGAAATATTTATTATTAAATTCTTTGTACTGCTCTGCCAATCTTAACCTAAGGTGCTGCGGTTGATTGTTTATTGTCTGTAACCATTGTTCTGGAGATATTGAAAAATAGAACTCGAGTATTTTCTTCTCAACCTGGGCTTGCACCTCAGGAGTATTATCGTCCAAAAGTTTTATGACCGATTGGAATTCCCGCAGCACCATCGGCAAATATGTTTTTTAATCAGTGAGCCTGTCTAGCACTGTTTTAATCGTCTTTTTGATGGCAGCATGATAGTCTGGACTAAACTCACCACGGAAACGGTTTGCTATCACATTACAAATAGCCAGAGCCCTGTGACCCAGAAGTTTAGACAGACCATATAGTGCAGAGCTTTCCATCTCGTAATTAGTTATTTTCAGATTTTTGTATTCAAATTTTTGTAGTTTCTCATTAAGTTGTGGATCCATAGGCTTGAGGCGCAGATAACGGCCTTGGGGTCCATAGAAGCCAGGAGCTGCAATAGTAATACCGTAATGCATGTCATGGGCTATCTTCCCGAAAAGCTCTTCATCTGCATGGACAAAGTATGGCCGGTGTAATAGTGGGCTCCAGGAAACAAAATTAACAAAAGCTTCTTCCATGTCTTTATCACTGGCCTTATTACGGTCTGCATAATAGTTGAGGAGGTTGTCAAAACCCAAGGAGACCTTAGCCGCAATAGGGGTATCAACTGGAATCTCAGGCTGTAAAGAACCCGTAGTGCCAATACGGACAAATGTCAAAGTTGTATGCTCATCCTTAACCACACGATTATGTAAGTCAATGTTAACTAAAGCATCTAACTCATTTATAACAATATCTATGTTATCAGTACCAATGCCGGTAGATAGTGCCGTTATACGTTTACCATTATAAAGACCTGTGATTGTATAAAACTCACGGTTATGCTTCTTAACTTCAATTTTCTCAAATAAAGATCCTACTAATTCTACTCTTCCAGGATCACCTACAAGTATAATAGTATGTGATATATCTTCTGGTTTTAGATTAAGATGGTAAACACTGCCGTCATCTCTAAGTACCAGCTCAGAATCAGGAATTATTCTCTTGTCCATAGCCTTAATTTTTTTAATTGATAGAGACTCTAAAATTAGCAAAATTTACTCTATACAAAAAAAAGTAATTAGATAAAGATTTTAAGACAAAAAAATATATTTTTGGGAATAAAAATATAAAAAATATTTTCTATGGGTACAAGACCTTTAGATCCTATAGGCAAATTATTGGGTCTAAGATATAAAGCACATCCATGGCATGGAGTAAATATCGGGGATAATGCGCCAGAGGAAGTCACATGTTTTATTGAAATGGTAACAACAGATACTGTAAAATACGAAGTAGATAAAGAAACTGGCTATCTTATCATAGATCGTCCACAAAAGTATTCTAGTATCCTACCAGCACTATATGGTTTTTTACCACAGACTTATTGTGGAGAAAGGGTTGGCAAATCCAGTGCGGATATCCTACAACGTCCTGAAATTGTTGGCGATGGAGATCCGCTTGATATCTGTGTGCTAACAGAAAAGAATGTAGCTTCTGGAGGTATTCTAGTTAAAGCTATCCCAATAGGTGGCTTCCGCATGATTGATGGTAACCAGGCAGACGACAAGATAGTGGCAGTGCTCAAAGACGATGCAGTATATGGTAAGTACAGGGACATTTCTGAAATACCAGGACCTGTTATAGATCGGCTTAAACATTATTTTCTTACATACAAAGACATGCCCGACATTGCTTTGCAAAGATGTGAAATAACACATATTTACAATGCAGAAGAAGCTAAAGATCTTATAATCAAAGCAATGAAAGACTACAAAGATTATATTGAAAATTTATTGTTAAAATAAAAACTAAAAAAAGACTGTTATGTATCCACGACTTTCTGATTTAATAAAAGATATCTTTGGAATATATGTTCCACTACCTATTCAGACTTATGGGTTTATGGTAGCTCTAGCTTTTACAGTTGGAGCGATAGTTGCATATTATGAAATAAAACGAAAGGAAAATGAAGGTATTTTTCTACCTTTCTATGTAAAAGAAAAAATTGGGGAACCTGCTAAACTAACTGAGCTATTGCTTGCTTTTATTATTGGAGGCTTATTAGGCTATAAATTGGCTTATGCAGTCATGCATTATAATGAATTCGTAGCCAATCCCCAGTATTTCCTGGTATCTAAAGAAGGTAGCCAAACCTGGGGTTTGGTTATAGGGTTGTTTTCAGCGCTTTATGTTTGGTGGGATAAGAATAAAAAGAA
>JALWNS010000337.1:0-393 GCA_027083655.1 Bacteroidales bacterium
GCTTTTATCAATTAGGGCAAAATTATAAATATCATATATTAAAACCAGGCGAATCGTTGTATGCATTAGCTAAAGTATACCACGTCCCATTGGATCAATTAATCTCACATAATAATTTTACAAAAACAGTACTCCAACCCGGTGAAGGTATTAAAGTACCTATCATTGACGAAAACTTTGTACCAAAGTCCCTTATAGATACAATTGTGTGCTGTCTGCACAAGGTCAAGAAAGATGAGTCTCTCTACTCTATTGCAGAAAAATTCGGAGTTAGCCAAGAATTGATTTTAGAGTTTAACCCATCAATAAGGGAAAATGGCCTCAAGAGGCGCAAATACATTCGTATCCCTGAGGTCAAAACGGCCGACGACATTGAAGACCCATTTTTTATTT
>JALWNS010000337.1:403-3212 GCA_027083655.1 Bacteroidales bacterium
CGCCACAGTTAGTTGCGCTTTATTACAATGTACCAGTCGAGGATATTATGGATTTTAACACAGAAGATGATTTTAGTTTTGGTCGCATAGTGGCTGTACCTAAAAAGCATTATAATCCAGAACAAAAAAGTATTTTACGTGCAGACTACTTAGAGCTTCCTGACCTGACAGGCTTAGATGAGCTACAGATACTTGCACCTGCCAACCCTCCATGTAAACACTACCAGTATGACCCGGAAACAGTCTTTGATATAGCTATCTTGTTGCCTCTTTTTATCAATGAAAACCAGGCCCAATTGACAGAAGCTAGCGGACATAACTTCAGGCTCTATGATAAAACAGATATTTTTTACGAATATCTTTTTGGCACTTTTGTAGCCATTGATGAACTCCGGCAACTTGGAATAAATATACATCTCCATATTTACGACACTCGCAGGGACTCTACCAGGTTAAAGAATATTCTCTCCCGCCCTGAATTCAAAGACATGGATCTTGTAATAGGCCCAGTTTACTCATATAATTTTGAAGTTATCAAGGATTTTTCATATCAGTACCATGTTAATTTCGTATCCCCTCTATCTAGAAATGAGCAAATCATAGAACGAAATCCGTTTGTTTTTATGGTTAATCCCTCAGACAAAATCTTGATGCGACGCATAGCACAGTTTATAGCCCCCTCTGCAGATACAGTTAAAACTGTTATTCTAACAGAATATACAAACCAGTCACAAAAAAAAGATGCCCAGGCCCTTATAACTTATTTAAAGCAAATGTCATGGGATGTTTTAGCACTGGATACCATCGATGTGTCAACTATATACTATGACCCCACCCAAGCATTGGATACATCATTACTTAGCCCTGATAAAACTAACATTATTGTTATCCCTAGTAAGAATGAGGTATTTGTCAATGGAGCATTAAACCAGCTCAATGCTATAAAAAATGTTTATGGCTATAAAATAACTGTTATCGGCATGCCTAACTGGGAGAATTTCAGGAACTTTGACCTTAAATGGTATTTAAGCTTAAATATACATTACCCTTCTGCATTCTATGTAGACAAAAACGATTACAATGTCAAACATTTCAGGGATAAATACTTGAAAACATTTAACCAGCTACCAGACTACTACAGCTACCTAGGTTATGATATTACAACATATTTTGTCCATGCACTCAGACAGTATGGTAAGACATTCCAGTATTGTATCTCGCCAATGGACATGGAGCCCAATCCCCGTGGTATTTTCTTAAATTTTGATTTTAAACGTATTGATCCATACAGCGGCTTTGAGAATAACGCTGTTTTCATGATTTATTATGATAAAGACCTAAAAATGCATAAAATAGAAAACTTAGGTATAAACTTAGAATAGTAAAATTATTTTGAACCTTGGATTTGAATAAATCTTATTACCTGAGTAATTAAAATCCCAAAGCAAAAGATAATTAATCATTCCTTTCTGGCCGATGGTCTGGCGGTAGCCTGCCCCGGCCAGATAACTTTCCGACCAATAAGGCTGGGCAATATAACTTAAATCTACCCATAACCTTTCATATTCTGCATGTAATACGGCAAAGCTAAAGGGGTAAGACTCTAAGAAAAAACTTCCTCCATAAATATTTCCTCGTGTATTATATAATTTATTTGACGTATATATGTAAGTTAGGCTAGCCCCTACAAGAAAGTATTGAGTAAAGTAGCGCCCCGCTGCTGGAGAGATTTTAACGAATGTGTTTGTTCCTAGCTGTAAGCCAAAATCACCTCCAAAAACAAAAGAAGATACATTTTGTGCTGTGTCCCTCTGTTTTTGCTTGTGTCCCAAATTCTGGGCTTCGTAGCTCTCAAACTGCGCATGTACAGAAGTGGAAAGTAATATAGACAAGGATATAAGCAATATTCTAATCATAAACGAAAACTTTTTAAGATGATAATTGAGAAAATTCTAATTTTTGTATTTGATAAACAGGCCTTCCTTAGTTGCATCTATGTGATTGAAAAAGCCACTTTGTAATCCACCTAAAAGTTACAACTTGCTATTACACGCAAACATATAATATTTACTCAACACGTGTGATATGGGCACCAATGGAACTCAAGCGTTGCTCTAAGTTTTCGTATCCACGGTCTATCTGGTCAATATTGTCAATAGTACTACGGCCTTCGGCCGAAAGGGCTGCTATTAAAAGCGCCACACCTGCACGTATATCTGGGGAAGTCATTTTCGTCCCACGCAGGTTGTGCTTTCTATCTAAACCAATAACTGTTGCCCGGTGTGGATCACACAGTATAATCTGGGCTCCCATGTCTATAAGTTTGTCTACAAAAAACAGGCGGCTTTCAAACATTTTCTGATGTATCAATACACTACCCCTAGCCTGGGTAGCAACTACCAAAAGGATACTGAGTAGATCTGGAGAGACGCCCGGCCATGGAGCATCTGCAATTGTCATAATAGAACCATCTATAAAGGTTTCTATCTCATAATGGTCATGTTCTGGGATAATAATATCATCTCCATCACGTATTATTTCTATACCCAGGCGTTTGAAAGTCCTGGGTATCATGCCTAGCTGGTCGTAAGCAACATTCTTTATTCTCAGTTCAGATCCAGTTATGGCTGCCAAGCCTATGAAGCTGCCTATCTCTATCATGTCTGGTAATAACGTATGTTCTGTTCCATCTAGACTATCGACACCTTCTATTGTAATCATGTTGGATCCAATACCTGAAATTTTTGCACCCATTCTTACTAACATACGGGATAGTTGTTGTACATAAGGCTCACAAGCTGCATTATAA
>JALWNS010000338.1 GCA_027083655.1 Bacteroidales bacterium
CACCAACTGACTGAGTAGTAATAAAAGAGGTCTGGTTTTCAAAGGATCCATTAGCGGTCCATAAGCTCCCATCTCGGTCATAAACCCCATCATCAAAAAAATGCTCTTTAAAAGGGTCGATTCCTAAGAACTGGGTAATCGTATTTAATACTCTATACGGACTATCAACCAACTCCTCATACTTTATGATACACACACTAGTTTTGGGCTGACACCAGTTAGCATAATCAATAGTTCTTCTCCAACTTTCTAATATAAATAAGGTCGGTTTTTTATCACCTAAGTACTTCTTTTTCCGAGGATAGTTAATAGATGCTACGACATCCCTAGGGTCTCTTACGATCATAATTACTTTTGTGTTATTCTGAAGAAAGAAGGGCACAAATTCTTCACACATAATCTCTTTAGAACCAAAAAAGCATACCTTCTTCTGTAGCTCGCCCAAAATTAAGGCATCATATAAGTTTAAAAATGAAACTCCTTTGGAACCTATATAAGGAAGCTTAACTTTAGTCATTTGACCTGAAAAGTCTTTCATCTCATTTAAAATTGATTCAACCTCTTGAGTTGAAAACCTTTTGTCATCCAAAAAACTATTAAACTTTTCCAAGCTATAATCACCATCAAAACAATTATCATTCAAAACATAATATCTAGAGTGCCCCAACATGCTTAGAAATAACCTCTTGATTTCTACAAACAGAAGAGGAAAAGGCTGTGATAAAACATCTACCTTTGGGTGGCTAGACAACAACTTATCCAACAAGGTTGTTCCCGACCTGCCCATACCTGTTATAAACAGCCTATTCACCATTAACATCCCTGACAAAGTAGTTTGGTCTGCGCTCAGATGTATGAATAATCCGTATTAGGTATTCTCCAATCACTCCTAATGTAAACATTATTACCCCTCCAAAAAAAAGAATGCTCACCATAATTGAGCTCCAGCCTTGAAAAGCAATATCTAAAAATATTTTTTGGTAAACAATTAATCCTGCATATATAAAGCTTGCAAAAGATATAAATAAACCTAAGAAACCAATATATTTCAAGAGTACTGATGAGTTGTTTATAAGCAGGTTACTAAAAAGCCCCAACATTTTTCTAAGGGTATAATTACTCTCACCTTCATAACGTGGATAATGGGGCAACTGAACATTAACAACATCATTTGAAACTAAGAAGAGTAGCGCTGGTATAAAAGGGTATGGTGTTTTAATCTCAAGCATATTATCTGCAACAGTTCTATTAAACAGTCTAAAAGATGTCAGTTTAACATCTTTAGGCTTCTTTAAAATAAGACAATCAAAATAACCCTTTATAAGGCTTGTCACCCTCTTAAAAAGGCTATGCTTTTTATTTCTAAAACTTGCAATAACTATATCATGAGATTGCTTTTCTATAAGCTTAGGTATATCCAATGGATCATGCTGCATATCATCATCCATCGTAATAATATACTGCCCCTTCGAGTATGCGATGCCACACAGTACTGCAGCCTGCTGCCCAAAGTTCTTTGTCAGGTTTATAACCTTAACTTGAGGGGACTGGCTAGCAATTTCCACCAAAGTCTGGCACGTACTCTCTGAAAATGGACTATCATTAACAAAAATAAGTTCAAATGTTTTATCACTTAGATCTGACCCAAACAAACTTTGAACCTGTTGACTTAAATGAGTTAAAGATGTCGTCGTTTTATATACAGGAACTACTATTGAATAATCTAAAACCTTCATTTAGAAACTCTTCATATACTTTACTGCTGCAGGCCCCTCATTGAAGATTAAATCTAAAATAGATACCCCATGCTCAAAGGGTGCATAAAGCTGTTTATATTCAGGGTAGCCTGAATAATCCATCCAATTCACTTTTATACCCTCTTTTTTAAAAGTCTCTTCATCTAGGTAATTTTGGGCAGATGGGCCACTTAGATACTCAGTGGCCCCACATGTTTTACAAATGTTGAGCAGTCTTTCCGTTTGATTACCTTCAAGCTTAAATTCGCTTGACCAACGAACCTTAGTATCAATGCCTAATATCTCATTAATTAAAACAATAAACTTATAATTAATCTTACTTAAATATACTTCCTCCAAGCTTAAATAAGCAGTCTCAAACAGGTCTTTATAGTTTCTGAAGTACTTTGATTTAGAGTAGTTCTGCTGAATTGTGGCCCAGTGCTTCCTAACCCACCTATTATCCTGAACTCTTGTTAACTTAATTAACTGAGCTAGTTTTTCTTGGCGCACAGGTATTGTTATCCACTGGATGCCTTGACTCGTTTGTATTCTATTTCTATTTCGCCAATCATTTTTCGTGTACTGAACATCATCATACAAAATAAACTCATCAACCATATTTATCAGGTCAAAATACCCTTTCCAAGGTATGTAATTTGATTGAAGAATCGCAACCTTCATTTTACCCCCCCTTGGTCACAAGGTCTTTTTTGCTGTGCTTCTTCTGTCAGAAGAAGTTCCTGAATTTGAAATGTAAACACCCTTGGGTCTGCCACATTCAAACGACTAGCAGGCTGTAAAGACCTAATTTCCAAATAGTTATTCCCCTTTCTTAAAGCAATGACATTTAATATAATTAAGTATCCACCTTTACCTAAAAGAGTACCTTGATAAGAAGCGTTATTAAAAGAAACCACTATATCTCGCTTTAAGGGTGATGCAAGCCTCAGCTTCAAGCTCACATGCTTTACCTCATTCGACCTAATATTCACTTTAACATCCTTATATGCCCACCGCCATGCTATATGTCCATTGGTCTCCAGCCCATATACACCCTCTAAGAACTCAGTCCTTTTTAGCTTACCCTCTGGGTTATAGTTTAAAATCCCTAATATATCTTCTCTAGCTACTCTCCTACTAACATCTAACATTCTAACTTTTTCTAAGCTCTTAATTGCAAGCCTATAAGCTTGTATCCACACCCCACCACTAGAATAGGGCTGATTCGGACTCAACCCATTAATTATAGGTTCACTTTCTCTTTGTAGCAAATAGCACGGCACTTCAAAATTACACGTCTGTGTTGATAAAAAAATTGCTTCTAAGTAGCCTTTTTCGTAATACAAAAGATAAGATCCACCGATAGACTTACCTTTAATATATTCTAACTGCCTCTCCCCCGCTCCATACTTTTTAATACGAATAGACTTCTGAACCTTTCTTTGTAC
>JALWNS010000339.1 GCA_027083655.1 Bacteroidales bacterium
TAATAGAATGGGTTAAGGAGAAGAAAGTCATTAATCCTGCTCCTACACGGCATTGGCAGGCAGTTCCAGGCTTATGGTGGAGGAAAGGTCGGCAGAAAAGTCTAAGACAACTCTTTGGCAATGGCAATGGATTTCATTCTACTGGTAATACTCACCGGTTCTGACACTTTGTTGTCTTTCCTTTTGTTCATTGTGCCATTTCTTGTATACGGAGATAAACCTTTCTTCAAAATTCTCAGTAGGGGTAGGAGCAGGGCTCATTAAAATTTTTCCATCAGGGTCTATAAGGTAATAAGTAGGGAATGCTACTACTTTGTACATACGTAATATGTGTGGGTTGTCCTGTCCATTGAGAAAAGTCCAGTTATAGTCTTTATGCTCTTGTAGCCAACGGCGGAATTGTTTTTTGTCCATGCCATACATAATTGTAATTACTTTAAAATCTTTAGGAGCTGATTGGGAATATCTTTTTAAGAGAGGCATTTGTTCTTTACATCCTATGCTCTGGTAATGGCAGAAGTTAAGATAAATGAATTTACCCCTATAGTTAGAAAGCGACCTTTTAATACCTATTTTATTCGGTAATAGGAAGTCTGGGGCCTGGTATCCAACACGTAATGCAGTAATGTTGTTGTAAATGTTCTGAGCAATAAGTCGTAAATTTGTATCTTTTATTGTATTCCTTGCATGGTTAATAGTTTGAATAATAAGTTCTTGTGCAGGTTCGTAATCGTAATAAAGGTCGTACAAGCCACGTAAAGCTATAAGCTGGGCAACTTTATAGTTAGTATTGGAAGACATGGACATTAGGCTATCGACTAACTGGGAGAAATTTTTATTTTTTAGCCCTTGAAGGAAATTAGTGGACGGGAAAAAGTGTTTAAGTGGACTCATACAATTGTCGAATACACTGTTAAAGAGACTCATATAAGCAGGGTTATTCAACTGGGGGCTATTGTGCAAAAAATATTCATCTGCAAAGACCCACAAGTCCTTCATGTATGTGGATAGTCTGATACTTGCATAACGGTATTTTTTGTATTCCCGATAAAAGAGGCTAGTGTCCTGGGGTGTATTTTTGTCGAGTAAGTTTATGGCGTATTCCACAGTGTCGGGGTTGTTAACACCGCGCAAAACGAGCTGGTCGCGTACGATTTTGTAGTAATGGTCAAAGACGCGGATTTTCCAGTTGAGCTCAGTAGAATCGATGTTGATTATAGGCAAAAGCACGGGTTCGGGTGAAAAGTATGGGTTGAGGAGCTGTGACATGTCCAGTGGCTGGTAAGGAGGAAGGGCTACGTTATATGTCTTATTAGGCAAGGCAAATAAAAAGCCATGCTTAGACTGCAGATCTATGAATACCTGGTTGATAGTATTGTTTATAATAGAAAATTTAAAATTACCGGCGCTATCAACCAGGCACGAGTCAAGTAATGTTGGAGTGAATGTTATCCAGTCGATGTAAGTATAAAGTTTTAGTTCTTTGTTAGCGTATGATTTTTCGTTGCCGATTATTATTGTCTGTGCCTCTGTATATAATACAATTGTTAAAATCCCCACAGTCACCAAAAACCTTTTCATAATGCCCTATGTAATTATTCTTTGCTTTTTTCAAACGTAGTTTTTAGCCAATTGAGTATATCTTCGTACACTTCGTCCCGGTTAATTTCATTAAGCATTTCATGCCGGCCTCCAGGATAAAGCTTAATAGTAGTATTTTTCTGCCCGGATTTTACGTATTTGTTAAATACTTTTTTGACACCTTTCCCAAAATCTCCAACAGGATCCTGGTCTCCCGCGATAAACAACAGAGGCATATCTTTAGGCGTTGTTAGATATACTTCTGGTTTATTGATGTATGAAACGAGGGAAAGCAGGTCATAATAGAACCTGTTGCTTACAACTTCCCCACACCATGGATCTGCGACATATTTTTTCACCTGTTCTTCGTCCCTACTCAACCAATCAAAATCTGTTTTTGCAGGTTTAAATGGTTTATTATAATCTTTGAATGTCATGTTATTGAGAAGATAACTCTTTTTCCTCTTCCCCTTGAATAAACCTTGTATAGCTGCTATTGCTTTTCCAATAGCTATTAAAGGTCCGCCCTGTCCACTGGTACCAGATAATATAGCCCCATCGGCTGTATCAGGATATTTAGCAATATAAGCCCGTGTAAATAATGAACCCATGCTATGTCCAAATATAACAATTGGTAGGCCTTTATGAAGACTGGAAATTATTGAATTCAGGCTATGTATATCTTTCAGCACACGCCGCCATCCGTTTTTTGGAGCAAAGAAGCCATAGCGATCTGGTGTGCCGGCTGTTTTGCCATGGCCACGAAGGTCCATGGCATATACTGCAATGCCGTTATTTGTAAGGAAATGTGCAAAATCCCTGTATCTTGCTGCATGTTCTGCCATTCCGTGAATAATATGCAGAATAAGCCATGGTTGTTTTTCTTCCGGGAGCCATTTATAAACATGAATTTTTTCGCCATCAGTGGAGGTAAATGAAAAAGTCTCTTCTTTCATAGTGTTAGAATTTTTCTCATTTCCTCAAAGTTAAGAATTTTTTAGAAAAAAACTAAATCTTTCTTTCTGACCCTATGTGGATTAATCTTGCCAAGGTAAAAAGGTTGATTTATAGTAAAATAAAGACCATAGTAGTATGCCAAATTGTTTAACCAAGGGTCGAAATAATACCCGGCATTTATTTCAATGTGCAAAGACTCTGAGATGTTGTGGTGGTATGAAATTTTTCCTGTGAAAAGGAAACGGGAAAATTCATAATAGGTAGTGTATATCTCAGATATATTCTGCATCAAAAACTCTCCTTCGGGAGCTATAAACTTTGTAGGCATCCACATGCCAAACATAAGTTTGATGTTTTCAGAATGGTAGGTGAATTTCAGATAATACGCATCTCCAGATTTGTAAGGTAAATGGTTGTGCCCGGTGTCTGGAACGTTTAGGCCTTGGTATAAAAACATTAATGTTTCAAGAGTAAAAAAATTTTTATTGGTTAAAGGTTTGTGGAAACGGAAGCCTAACATTGCATTGGCCGTAGTAAGTATGGGTATAGGGGTTAATAGGTGTCCACCCCTGTGGTAAATAAGTACTTGTAAAGGAACAGTGATTTTAATGTCTGGAAAGTCCATGAATGTGTATTCCTGC
>JALWNS010000340.1:0-2785 GCA_027083655.1 Bacteroidales bacterium
TTCTAAATTTTTGTCTATTTCATTTAACATAATATTCTTTCTACTAAAATCTAAATACTTCTTTTCAAAATCTAAATATTCCTGTTTTTGAACTTTTTCCACATTACTAAAAATCCAACCTTCATCAGTAAAACAACCTGCTAAATTATACTCTTCAATTCCTTCAATAAATGGCTCAACTATAATTAAATCATCAAATTCTCTTGCTGTATCAATTGCGTATTCTAATTCATCTCTTCTTTTAACTATAGTCACTCCAATGCTGCTTCCAAGTCTTGCTGGTTTAATAATTACTGGTAAATTAAAATTAACATTATAATCTTCTAAAACTTCGTATTCAACAACATTTACCCCAATTTCTTTTGCATACATTTTTTTCCACAATTTATTGTAACTCAAAACACTAGCTTCTGTATTTGGTGTAATAGCTTTTATCGTCATATCATTTTTAGATCTGACACCAGGACATAGGCAGACGACCTATATGTTGGCCATTGCAGTATTAATGGCTATATGGTGGATGACAGAAGCAGTACCTATTGCGATAACTGCATTATTGCCGGTAGTTTTATTTCCTTTATTTGGTATTATGGATGGCAAGGCTGTTTCGTCCACTTATTTTAATCACATAATTTTTTTGTTTATTGGAGGTTTTATTGTTGCCTTGGCAATGGAGAAATGGAATCTGCACCGGAGAATAGCCTTAAAGATATTATTATTGATAGGAGTTAGTCCCAATAGAATATTAATTGGATTTATGGTCGCCACGGCTTTTTTATCGATGTGGATATCTAACACAGCCACTGCAATGATGATGGTACCAATAGCGCTATCAGTTATTAGCCAACTGGAGGAAAATATAGGAAAGGATTTTGTGAAAAAGTATTCTGTAGCTTTGCTTTTGGGTATAGCTTATAGTGCTTCTATAGGGGGTATTGCGACATTGATTGGCACACCACCTAACATAGCATTTACCCAGATTTATTCACAGACCTTCCCTAATGCGCCTGAGATAGGATTTGCACAATGGTTTTTGTTTGGTTTTCCTCTAAGTGTAATAATGTTAGTAGCTGCATGGTTTGTTTTATATTTGTTTTTTGTACCTAAAGTTTCATTTAAAGGTGGAGCTAGAGAAACTATAGTAGAAGAATATAAAAAGTTGGGCAAAATTAGCTATGAAGAGATAATAGTGTTAGTGGGCTTTACAATTCTGGCACTTCTGTGGCTTTTTCGTTCTGGATTTGATATAAGTGTTGGGAGTGTAAGTTTGAAGCTACCAGGTTGGGCTAAATTATTTTCACATCCGGAGTATTTTAATGATGGTACAGCAGCAATGTTAGTAGCACTTCTTTTGTTTATAATCCCGTCAAAGTCAGATAAGTCGCAGGCTATTATGGACTGCCAGACGTTAGCACATTTACCATGGAATATAGTTTTGCTTTTCGGGGGAGGGTTTGCTTTGGCCAAGGGATTTGCGGATTCGGGGTTATCTATGTGGATAGCTAATCGGTTTCATGCGTTAAGTGAAATGAATCTAGTAGTTATTGTAATTGTAATTTCTATAGTTGTTGTTATTTTGACTGAATTTACTTCCAATACTGCAACTACGCAGATGGTTTTACCAGTTTTAGCCTCTATGGCAGTAGGAATGAAGATAGATCCTTTGTTATTGATGATACCTGCAACAATTTCTGCTTCATTAGCATTTATGTTACCAGTTGCTACACCTCCTAATATTATTATTTTTGGAAGTGGGCGGGTGAAAATATCTGATATGCTTAAGGCAGGTGTATTATTAGATTTGATAGGTGTTGTTGTTTTGTTGTTTGTTTTGATGTTTATTATCAGGCCAATACTTGGTATATAGTGTTCCCGTGTTTGTAGGGTCTTGATTCTCTCTGCATTTCCATGCCAGGTTATGTCGAGGGCACTCTGAGTGGTTTAGTGGATTGTGTAAGGTGGCACTATTGTGCCTGCTCCAGCAAAGCCTGCCAGTCTGCATAAAGCGGACTGGCAGGTTGGGGTTAGTCTTCCCAGTCCAGGAGACGTTTTTCGCCGTTGATTTTTTGTATGCCGGAGATATCTTGAGTTACCTCGAGAACACCGCGGTATTTACCCTGATGGTCCCGAACTGCAAAGTATTGGATAAGCAAGTATTTATCACGGAAGTGTATCCAGAAAGTGGCTTTGTCTTTTTTGCCTTGGCGGAATTGGTCAACTATTTTGTTAACAATGTGCACGCTATCTGGTGGGTGGCAATTTTGCACTTTACGTCCCAGTATAGCCTTTGTACGAGGGAAAGCCCTCTCAGGCGAATCGGAGAAGAATTGTACCTGGTCATTTTCATCCACGTAGGTAATGTCAAGAGGTAGATGGGAGAAAATAAGGCGGATTTGCTCTGGGGTAAGTTTTCCTGTGGAGAGGTCGACCAGGCCGGAAGTAGTGTTATGAAGTGTCTCGATATTTTGTGTTATTGTGTTATCAGGTATTTGTGTGAATGCTAGACCTATTTCTGCAGCTTGTTTGATATTTGTATCTATTTCATCAGAGTTTATTGTTTCTAATAGTACAGGTATTAAAACATGGTTTTCTCTGAAAATTAGTGAGTAGGTATCGAAGAATATTTCTGCAGATGTTTTGTGAAATAGCTTTTCGTCGAAAGGTTGGGTATTTAGTATTTTGATTACTTTTTTAATCTTTTGGATGACTAGGTCCTGTATATGCCAAAGGAGTGAAAGGCATTGATGATTTTCCCAGTGTTTTTCTGCTATAGGGAAGATAATGT
>JALWNS010000340.1:2795-3170 GCA_027083655.1 Bacteroidales bacterium
TAATGGTTTGAAGAACTGAGTAATGTTTATTAATATTTACTAATTGCTCGAACATTTGACGTATTGGGCCTAGCAAACCCTTATCATTAGTCTGGATATATTGTTTTTGTAAAGGACGAAGCTTCTGTAAATGTTTGTCAATATATGTGTTGTCCAGCTGGATGAAGTACAAGAGAGAATTTTCTTTTGGTGAGAGGGCAGGATATGCTTTGAGTGTTTTATATAAGAGGTTAAAAATTTTGTTTGATACAACTTTTACTTTGTTAATGTCTGTAATACGCTCTATGAAGATGTCAAAAGCTGGTATGATTTCTTTCAGTATATATTGAATATCCAGGATGTGGTATTTTTTTACAAGTTGGGCACCGTTAGCAC
>JALWNS010000341.1:0-12402 GCA_027083655.1 Bacteroidales bacterium
TGAGAAGGAAGCTTTAATGGATTTACTTTCGCATAGGATTGAGACACAGGATTTTACACCGGAGAACCGTAAGCGTCACATCTTTGTGATTTTTCGCAAGACAGTAACTTTTTACCTTCGTTATCTAAAAGAAATAAACCATTTAATCAAGTCTGCTGAGGTATTGTTCAATGAAGCACAAAAAAATGAGGAAATTTTACGTTTGTTGAACATGGAGAAGAGCCTTGTATATTTTGAGACATCGTTAAAGTCTAATGAGCTAGTAATAGAGAAATTATTAAGGATTAATGTTGTCCAGCTTACAGAAGATGACAGGGATGAAATTGAGGATATTATGATTGACAACAAGCAGGCAATTGAGATGTCTAATATTTATAGCAGTATCGTGCGTGATATGATGGATGCTTTTTCGTCGGTTATTGGTAATAATCTCAACTTTGTAATGAAATTCCTCACTTCCATAACGATAATTTTAATGATACCAACCTTTGTGACAAGCTTTTATGGAATGAATATCCCCCTGCCTTTTCAGCACCATCCTTATGCATTGTTAATAGTGTCAATGATTTCGTTGATTTTAACTTTGATAGGAATAATTATATTTGCAAAGAGAAAATTGTTTTAATCTCCAAAAAGTTTTAATTTTCAGTTTAAATTTAATAAGCAATATGGCGTTGGATTATTATGTTGCTATTGAGACTTCTGGATCAGTGTGTTCTGTTGCATTGTTTGATATTACAGGCAAAGTAATAACAGAAGAGTGCTGGGAGCCTAATAGTCATTCTAAATATTTGACTGTAAGGCTAGAAGAGCTGTTTGGGAAATATATATCTGACAAGGACAAGCAAATTCTGGCAATTGGTGTTTCACAGGGTCCGGGATCATATACTGGTCTTAGGATAGGAGTGTCTACTGCAAAAGGTTTGGCATATGCATTAAATAAGCCTTTAATTGCAGTACCTACTCTTGAAATTATGGTAGAAAATGTTATACAGACATATAAGCAAGAGGTCCTGGATGTTGACTTCTTAGTACCAATGATTGATGCACGCCGTATGGAAGTTTATACCCAGGTCTTTGACAAGCATAGAAACGCACAGGATGATGTTGCTAATATTATCCTGGACAAGGATAGTTTTAGCAAATATTTAGATCAGGGTAAGGTGGCATTTTTTGGAAGCGGTTCTGCTAAATTTTCAAAAATTATTGCTAATGGTAATGCATTATTTTTGTCAGGTGTAGAGCCTTTAGCTAGATTTATGTATCCATTTATAAAGGATAGGTATGAGAAGCACCAGTTTGAGGATGTTGCTTATTTTGAGCCATTTTATCTCAAGCCATTTATTCCAACCACAAAACCAAAAGATTTATTAGGCAATGCAAGAAAGAAACAGTGAAGCTCCTATCCCGCAACCAAAATTACAAGAAGTGGATGAGCATCTAAAAATAATGACAGTTGGAGTTCTTAAGGAGAGAAGCCGTGACGAAAAGCGAGTACCTCTTACTCCTTATGCTATACAGACACTTATCAATGCAGGACATAAGGTCATCATAGAGACTGGTAGTGGAGTAGGAGCAAATTATTCTGATGAGGATTTTCGAGCATCAGGAGCACGTGTATTAAGCAGGGAGGAAGTTTTATCTAAAGCAGATATACTTGTGAAAATAGGTCCATTGACACTGGATGAGATAAGGGAACTGCCCAATAATAAAATTCTTTTCTCTGCATTGCATCCTAATACCCAAACCAGGGAAAATATAGAATTACTACTTGAGAAAAATATTACTGCCATAGCTTATGAGTTCTATGCTGACCAGAAAGGGATGAATCCTTTTTCATATTTGATGAGTGAGATTATAGGTAGTACATCAGTGATGATAGCTGCCGAGTTGTTAACGAATGTGCGCGGTGGAAAAGGTGTTATGCTTGGTGGTTTGACGGGGTTGACACCAAGCACTATTATGGTTCTTGGTACGGATACTGCTGCAGAATATGCAATAAGAATGGCCCTGGGCTTAGGTGCTTATGTAAAAGTATTTGATGATGACCTCGGAGGTCTGCTAAAAATGGAACAGCTTTTTGGCCAGCATCTTTTTACGTCTTCATTTAACCGTAAGACCTTGTACAAGTCTATCCAGACAACAGATGTAATAATCAACTCTAAAGTCAAACGGCATGATCAGCCTTTTATTATTACCGAAGAGATGGTCAAGCTAATGCGTAAAGGCTCTGTTATTGTTGACATGAAGATAGATTCTGGCTCTATAATAGAGACGGCAAGACCAACTACATTCGACAATCCAACGTATGTGGTACATGATGTAATTCATTTTTGTGTGCCTAACATACCTTCGCGTGTGGCCCGGACTGCATCTATAGCCATTAGTGATGTGCTTACGCCTATACTTATGCAGATTTGTAACGAAGGAGGTATCTTGCCTTTGTTGAAGAAATCTGTTAGTCTGCGCAATGGAACTTATGCCTTCCTGGGTATGCTTACAAATACCCAGTTGGCAGAGCGTTTTGATATGGATGCCAAAGATTTAAACCTTTTAGTGGCTTTGTTTTAAACATTATACAAATGGGCAGTTTTAGCTCTTTTTTTACAAAAATCTTTGAAACATTGAAAAACTTTTTTGACACTAAACATTTTAAACATATCACTTTTTGGGGAGAGAAACTGTTTCTCCCAGTACGAGAAGATGACCCTTTAAAGCGGTTCAAACAGATTATTTTTATCCAGAGCTCATATTTAACTATATTGTTTTTTACTGTGATCGGTATTTATGAGTTCACTTTAGGTCTTAGAATCTCTCCCTTGGTTAGTGCCGGAGTAATAGTGATTAATTTCCTGTTGATGATTTACTTAAAAACAGGAGGCAAGATCTACACCCTGGCTAGTATTCATATTTTTCTTATCTGGATGGTAATAAGTTTTTTAGTCCTGGAGTCAGGGGGAATTAACTCTAATATGCTTGTGTGGTACATTCTTGTTATAACAATGGCTTTTGAATACCTAGACGATAGATTTGGTATAGGTATCTGGTTGCTTATAGTTTTTATTTCGGTTGTAGCTATATATTTTTTGACTATCAGGGGACACCTGTTTGGAGGTAATCACCTTCCTATTAATTATGAGTTGATACTTGTTTTATTGTTCATGTTTTTTTATACACTCATTTTGTTTGTCTATGTTAGTGAGAAAAACTTATATCAAAGGCAGTTGTTGATAAAAAAGTCTGACCTGGAGGCCAGGACACAGGAATTGATGTCAACAATGGAGGAGTTGCAATATCAGAATCAACAGATTAAGTTTTTGAACGAGAAGCTTGAGGATAAGCAGATGTTAATAGAACACCAGGTCTCAGTGCTTAAATCATTAATGAAGTCCAGGGATGAAGCTTTAAATGCTCTGGCAACGAAAAATTCTGTAATACAGAGCTATTTGCAGGATTTGAATGATAGCCTGAAATACGCAGAGATATTACAAAGGATGTTTTTGACAGATGAGACAGTGCTGGGAAATTATTTCTCTTCATATTTCATTATGCACGAGCAAAAACAGCATGTAGGAGGTGATTTTTACTTTATTAAACCTGTGGATGAAAAACGTATTTTCCTGGTTCTGGGAGATGCTACAGGTCATGGCCCTGCAGGAGCAATTTTAGGTACAATAGCAATGCAATATTTAAATGACCTTTTCAGGACAGGTCTAACAAAGCCGGCAGAGATACTTTCTGCCCTCCGCGACAAGGTTTTGACACAATTTTCGCATTTTACCAGTAGAAGGAATTTTTATTTCGGAATAGAGATAGCTGCAGTTTTATTTGATAAAGATGAAAAAACATTGTGGTTTGCAGGGCTTGGTAGACCTATTATCATAGTCAAAGATAAAATATTGCTTGAGTTTATTCCTGTCAATCCTTCTATCATGGCTAATCAAGGCCAAGAACCTGTCAACGAGATAAAAATAAAGCTCGAGACTGCAGACAAAGTCTATATGTTTTCTGATGGTTATTACTCGCAACTAAATCCTCAGTACAAAAAATATTCAAAGAAAGCTTTTAAAGAATTATTGGAAAATATAGCTTTGCAACCCCTGTTTACTCAAAAACAAATTTTGGAATTTAACCTTCAAGAATGGCGAAAAGACACAGAGTTAACAGATGATCTAACAATATTGGCAGTGCAAGTTTAACCGGTTTTAAAATGGGACGAAAAGCTGTTATTAATCTTAGGATAATTCTTTATGTGCTAGGTGTTGTTTTGTTAATCGAATCCTTTTTTATGCTTTTTAACGTGCTCATTAGTTATGAGTACGAAGAGCCATACGTAAAAGCTAATTTTTTAGCCTTTTTGATAACTTTTTCCTCTGGCTTGTTGCTCTTTTTATTTAACAGGTCATATAGACATAGCTCTTTTGGACGAAAAGACAGTTATTTGTTGGTTACCCTTTCATGGATAATAATCTCTCTTTATGGTACATTGCCTTATTTGTTGACTGGAGCTATACCTACCTTTACAGATGCTTTTTTTGAGTCTGTATCGGGATTTACCACAACAGGTTCTTCTATACTCACTGATATTGAAGCCCTACCTCATAGTGCGCTATTCTGGAGAAGTGAGACACATTGGATAGGCGGCATGGGTATAATTGTCCTTTTTATAGCACTGTTTCCCACTATGAGAATGGGGAAAATATATCTTTTTAATGCCGAAGCTTCTGTAGTTGTAGAAGAAAAAGCATTTCCCCGTATATTTGATGTAGCCCGTAACCTGTGGTTCATTTATTTTTTCCTGACAGTTTCAGAAGTGGTACTGCTATATATAGGGGGAATGGATATTTTCGATAGTATTTGCCATGCTTTTGCTACAGTAGCTACCGGTGGGTTTTCTACAAAAAACACTAGTCTTGGTGGATATTCGCCTTATATCCAGTATGTTGTGGCGGTGTTTATGATTTTATCCGCTACAAACTTTAACATTTATCTTTTGCTAATAAAGAAGAAATTTAGTGCTATATTGGGTAATGAAGAATGGCGTACTTACCTATTCATATTATTCTCAGTAGTTATTGCAGTTACATTGGTTTTGTATATTAAAGATGTTTATCCCCTGGAGCCAGCATTCCGTCATGCTCTTTTTAATGTTGCATCCCTGATGACTGCTACTGGGTTTGCAACTACTGACTATTTGCAATGGCCAGCCCTGGCATGGATGTTAATAATATTTGTGATGTTCATAGGAGCCAGCTCAGGATCCACTGGAGGAGGTGTGAAAGTTATCAGATATGTTATTATGGGTAAAAAGTTGAAAAATACTTTCCGCGAGATACTGCACCCTAATCTTGTCTCTACAGTAAGCTATAATAAGCAGACAGTTAATGATGATGTTGTTTTTAAAGTTTTGGTTTTTATAATACTGTACTTTATTATCGTTTTGACTGGTATGTTTATCCTGATTCTAACAGGTGTAGATCCTGCTACGGCCTTTGGATCTGCCCTAACAGCAATGGGAGGCATGGGACCAGGACTGGGAGTCACTGGCCCTGCCGGTAATTTCTCTACCATCCCTACTGTAGGGAAATTTACACTTGATGTATTGATGATTACAGGTAGACTGGAGATTTTTAGCGTGCTTATTCTGTTTACAAGAGATTACTGGAGATGATTTTTACTCCTCGCTCGTTACACTCAAGAACATAAGTATATAATAAATAAGACTTGCCAGAGCAGTTAGAGCTGCTACAACGTACGTCATAGCAGCCCAACGGAGAGCATCTTTTGCAATGGAGTAATCATCACCACTTATTAAGCCTTTGGAGTATAGCCAGTTTAGTGCCCGGCGGCTTGCATCAAACTCTACAGGAAGTGTGATGAAGCTAAATAACACTACCAAAGCATAAGCAAGTATTCCTAGTAGCATCAGCCCAGGTGCAGCATGAAGGAATAACATCCCTGCCAACAACAACCATGAGCTAATGTGTGCGCCAATTTGTACTATAGGTACCAAACCTGATCTGACTTGTACCCAGAAATAACCTGTGTGATGCTGCAGAGCATGGCCTGTCTCATGTGCTGCTACTGCAGCAGAGGCTATGCTTTGCCCGTAAAATACAGGCTCACTTAGAGCTATTGTTTTATTGGTCGGGTTATAATGGTCTGTTAGCGTACCGTTAGAAACTGTAATTTTTACATCTTCTATGCCATTGTCTGTAAGCATGGCCTTGGCTACTTCGTAACCACTGAGACCGTATTTCATCGGGATTTTTAGGTACTTGTTAAACTTATTTTTAAATGTCGCCCCTACAATGTAACTGATGATTGTCAGAAAGATAAATATTCCCCAAATGCCCATATCCCAATTTTTTTTAGCTCAAATTTACAAATTAGATTCCAAATGCTATTTTTCTGATAAAATGTCAGTGTTAACGTATAATTGATGATAATGTTTCGTTCTTTTTCTAAAAATACTTTAAATAATTTTTGTTATTTTTATAAAACATTTTACATTTGGTGGTTAAGAAACCCAAAAAAAATATTTGCTATGGGACGGTACTTTTTATCAGTCTTACTTTCAATCTTGTTCTTTTTCTCTGTTAATGCGCAACAGATTGTTGACATTAAGTATGATGGAACAACTAATGTTCCAAGTTTTGTAAAATTTGATGGCCAAACTCCTATAAAGGGTGATAAGGCAAGTTTTATTAGAAGTGTATTGAAAGTTCCTGCCGATGTTGATTATCAATTGCAGCGTGTTGAAAATGACCCTGTTATAGGACAGTTGGAACGTTATCAACAGTATTATAAAGGTATTAAGGTAGAACATGGTCGTTATTTCTTACATCTCAATGGACAGAATATCGTTTCTCTCAACGGTACATATATAGATGTTGAGAATGTAAATCTTAAGCCTACGATTAGCGAACAAGAAGCACTGAAAAAAGCTCTTGAAAAAATAGGTGCTCAAAAATATATGTGGGAAGACCCACAGGCAGAGGCATTTGCTAAGCAGACAGAACCAAGTGGTACATATCTCCCTAAAGGTGAGCTTGTTATAATACGTAATTATGATCCATCTGACCGTAATAGTTTTATGAAGCCCGTTTTGGCATACAAGTTTAACATTTATGCTAAGGAGCCTCTTAGCCGTGATTATGTTTATGTAGATGCACACACAGGAAAAGTTATATATATTGACCCAATTATCAAGCATGTCCGTGGACATGAACATAGCATGAGTGCATCTAGTGCAAACCCTGGAGTTAGCCAGGTTAACCAGACTAAATCTACAGGTAATGCTGAAACACGCTATAGTGGCACACGCCAGATAGAAACCGAATATTACAATGGCCAGTACCGTTTGCACGACCTCACACGTGGTAATGGTATTTTTACATACAATATGAACCAAGGTACCAATTATAGTAGTGCAACTGATTTCTATGATAATGATAATAGCTGGACAGCGGCAGAATATCACAATAGCGCAAAAGACGATGCAGCACTTGATGCCCACTGGGGTGCAGAGATGGTTTATGATTATTGGAAAAATGTTCATGGAAGGTTGAGCTTTGACAATAATAATGCAGCTATTAAGTCTTATGTCCACTATGATGTTGCTTATGACAATGCATACTGGAACGGTTCTGTTATGACTTACGGAGACGGAAGTGATACTTATTTTGATGCTCTTACTGCCCTGGATGTATGTGCTCATGAGATTGGACACGCTGTTTGTTCTTATACTGCAGACCTAACATATAGCTATGAATCTGGTGCTCTTAACGAAGCTTTGTCTGACATCTGGGGAGCTTGTGTAGAATATTACGCAGCTCCAGAGAAACAGACATGGATAATGGGTGAGGATATTGACCGTAGAACTTCAGAGGCTTACCCTGGCCTGAGGGATATGTCAAATCCAAAAGCAAAAGGACTGCCCGATACATACGGTGGAGAGTACTGGTACACAGGAACTTCTGATAACGGTGGAGTACACACCAACATGGGTGTGATGTCTTATATTTTCTATCTCATGGCACAGGGTGGTTCTGGTACTAATGACCTTGGAAATTCTTATAATGTCACAGGAATAGGTATTGATAAAGCTTCTAAGATTATTTACCGCGCCGAGGCGGTATATGCTACAAATAGTACTAACTATGCACAATTCCGTGATTATTGTATACAAGCAGCAACTGATTTATATGGTGCAGGTTCACAGGAAGTTATCACTACAACAAATGCTTTCTATGCAGGTGGTGTAGGCTCGGCTTATGGTCAGGTTTCTTATTGCGCCTCCAAAGGTAATAGCTCATACTATGAATGGATTGCAGGTGTTCAGATCGGTTCTTTCTCAAACACCTCAGGCGCAGCAGGCTATACAGATTTTACTGGCCAAACTGTTAACCTCACAGCTGGCCAGTCGTATAGTGTAACACTTACACCAGGTTTCCGTAGCTCTACATATACAGAGTACTGGAGGATCTGGATCGACTTCAACCATGATGGAGACTTTGATGATCCAGGAGAGCTTGTGCTCGATCCAGGAGGAAGCTCTTCAGCTATTACTGCTACAATGACTATTCCTTCTTCTGCACAGGAGGTTACTACCCGTATGCGTGTGTCAATGAAATATAACGGTACTCCTACTTCTTGCGAAACATTCTCCTATGGCGAAGTTGAGGACTATACTGTTGTTATTACTGCAGGTAGTGGTGCTGATACTGAGCCTCCAACAGCTCCTACAAACCTCACTGCCTCAAATGTTACAGAGACAACAGTTGACCTGAGCTGGACTGCTTCTACTGACAATGTCGGTGTTACTGGATATGACGTGTATATGAATAATTCACTCGTGGGAACTGTAACTACAACTTCTGCTAATATTACTGGCCTTACTGCGGGTACTACTTACTCATTCTACGTTAAGGCAAAGGATGCCGCAGGTAATGTTTCTGCTGCTAGTAATACCGTAACAGTTACAACTTTGAGTGGTACAACTGGTGGAGAAATGCCTACTGGTTATTGTGCATCAAAGGGTAGTAATGCTAATTATGAGTGGATTGACTACGTTGCAATAGGTTCTATTAGCAATGCTACTGGTAGTAATGGCGGTTACGCAGACTTCACTAATCTTTCTACAAACGTTAACCGTGGTAGCAGTTACGATTTAACTATAAGTGCTGGCTTCTCTTCATATAGCTATACAGAATACTGGACAATCTATATTGACTGGAACCGTGATGGTGATTTCTATGATACAGGAGAGGAAGTGGCAAAAGGTTACTCAAGTAGTTCTGGTAATCTGGTTGCTACAGTCACTGTTCCTTCTGACGCATCCCTTGGTACTACACGTATGCGTGTATCAATGAAATACAATTCTTACCAGACACCATGCGAGACATTCTCTTATGGCGAGGTTGAAGATTATGCCCTGGTTATCGGTACAGGTCTGACATTCACAAATAATACTGGAGCTCAAGGGGAACGCCTGGATGATAATGGCCAGATGACTGTTTATGACATTTATCCAGTGCCATTTGACAATGTCCTCAATGTATACGTACCAGAAGTTGGTGACAATATGACTTATGAGCTTGTTGATGTAATGGGTAAAGTAGTTAAATCAGGCAAGATTACTGCTAATGTTCAGCGTATCAATACTGCTGACCTGTCTAATGGAGTTTATATGATACGTATCAATGACGGTCAGAAGATCATAACACACAAGGCTATCAAGAGATAATATATTGCTTGCTACTTTAAGACAAAGCCGCCCAGGATGGGCGGCTTTTTTTATACTGTTATTATTAGTATTAGCCCAAATTACGCATTAGTACCACAAAAATTCTAACTTAATATTATATAAAGTTTTGTCTTCAATTTGCACAGGTAGATATACAAGTTTTTTCTAAAGATTTGCTCCACTTTTTTTATTCAACTCCCAATCCCAAATTACGCATTAAAACGACTAAAAATTGTAATTAGTACAACGTGGTATATTTTTACCTTGTTTAACCGGAAGTTTGTTCAAAGACTGTATGCTTATCCGATTGTTCACTAAGATTTATTATTCACCACCAATGGATTAAAAAAGCCCTCTGACAGATGGTCAGAGGGCCTTGAATGTAGTTAAGGGTTAATTATGCTTGTTTGGCCACTTTCTTTGCAAAGAAAGTTTTCTGTATCAAGTCGTAGAAAATAATCAAACCACCAAGTATCATCAGGCTGTCTGGTATGAGACGGAACCACATCCAACCCTTTAGAGGTTCCACTGCATCACGCAAACGTGCGAAGAAATAGCCCTGGTTGAATGCAATTTCTGTCTGATGGATACCGATAACGTATGTAGGTAATGCAAAAAGAATTACACCAATAGTCAGTAGCCAGAAGCCCCACTTACTTGTTTTCTCGTTCCATTCCAGTCCGTTAGCTAGAGAGTGTGCACGTGATGTCATGTAAATGAATGCGATAGCAACATAGCCAAAAGCACCGAGCAGTGCTACATGACCGTGTGGCATGATTAAGTATGTACCATGGGCATAGTAGTCAATAGTTGGTGTGTTGATCAACATACCAAAGAAGCCTGCACCGATCCAGTTGAGTATTGCAGAACCTGCAATCCACATGAATACTGTGTTGAACTCGTTTTTCTTGCCTTCCAGACGCTGTTCCCTCTGGTTTTTCATGGCCTCAACAATCATCAAAGCAAGTGGTAGGGGCTCAAGTGCAGAGAATATACCACCTATAGCAATCCAATATTCATCAAGACCTTGCCACCAGTAGTGGTGTCCAACTCCCAGTGTACCACTTAAGGCAATGAGGAAGAGCTCAAATATCATTGTACGTACTGCTGTCTTGTGGGAGATGAGGCCCAGTGATACTGTGAAGAAGGCAATTGTACCTGCAGCAAACATCTCAAATGTCAACTCTACCCACAGGTGAATCACCCACCAACGGTAATAATCATCTACCGTATAGTTAGGCATAATCTTGGTCAACGGCATCATGCCCGCTACATACAGAGTAGCTATAGCGAATGCGGCCCAAATAATTGTGCTAACAATCGGATTGTTCTTTGCAGCTTTACGTATGAGTGAGAAGACTAGCAAGAACCAGAAAACAAGACCTGCCACGAGTCCGATATCCCAAGCACGACCCAGGTTAATAAGCTCTCGTCCTTCGTTTCCGAACCAGAACCATGATTCACGCATGTGGCCTGTAGCGCCCATGTAAAGACCATAAAGAGCTCCTACTGCTACCACGAGCAATGCTATCCATAGTACGTCGACTAACCATGGATATTTGTGGTCTTTGTTTGCAACCCATGGTGCAACAAGCATACCTCCAACTAGCCATCCTACTGCTACCCATAGAATTGCGATCTGCGTGTGCCATGAACGTGCCACGTTAAATGGGAAGAGCTTTTGTGGAATGATGAAGTCTTTGGCTGGCTCTGTATACAGGTGTGCCAAATAACCACCCAGGAATAGCTGTACTACGAACAAACCTGCAACTATTGGCACATATTTGAGCAACTTTTTCTGTGAAGGATAGAGGCTAGTAATCTTAAGGGCAGGCTCGAGTGGCTCGTCTTTCTTGAAAAGATATTCGTAAGCTATATAGATAACTATTATTGTTAATGTCCACAAGAGTAAGAATTCCCACAGGGATATTTTGTGGTTAATGAATTTGAGGTTTTGGTCAATCTCCTTAACATATGGCCAGTTGTTGGTCCATGTACGGTCTGTACCAGGACGCTTGGTTGATGCAAGAAGCTGTCCCCAATCAAAGAAAGCAGCGATTTTTTTTGCTTCCTCAGGTGTGATGAAACCACCAGGATAAGCACGTTCAGGATCTCCGTCAACGAGTAATTTTATCACATAAGCAACATTCCTCTTATACGCTTCAGTTGAAGCTTCAGAGTATTTTACAATCTCGCCCAGCCTTGTTTGCTCCTTAATGTCCTGCTTTACCCTTTCTTTTACTGCTCCTAGCTCTGTGTTTGTTAGCTGGTCTTTGCTTTTGTTATACATCTCACGTGCATAATAATCATAAAGGTATTCAACACGATTATGCAACAAATCTGTAGTAAAATCAGGTCCCATGTAGGCACCCATTCCAAGCATTGTACCCCAGTCCATCAAGTCAAATTCCTGGAAATATTGCTTACCTTCAATTACATCATCATAGGTGTAAAGAACCTCTCCATTTGCTCCTAAAACTTTTTCAGGAATTGGTGGTACCTCTTTGTGGAGGTTAACTGTGTAAAAAATTAATGCACTGACCATAATGATGGCTACAACCCAGAAAGCCACCATCAAGTTTTTCTTAGTCATGAATTTGTCAAGCAATCCTTCCTTCATAATGCATGAATTTTTAGTTTTTGAAAAAAAGTGT
>JALWNS010000341.1:12412-12987 GCA_027083655.1 Bacteroidales bacterium
AAAAAGTGTTGTAGAAAATGTTACTCAAAGGTAATATTTAGAAGATAATTTCCAAAAAAATTAAACACCATAAAATCAAAGGATAATGAATACATTTATAAACAATGACTTTTACCGAATAGCTTTGGCTTCTTAATGCATAAAATTATCAATAAATGCTTGCAAACTTTTTCGCTAATTAGGATGAAAGCTTTTTCTGAGTAAAGTTTTTATACGTGTTTTAAATAGTTGTTTTGTATAAATATTTTTCTTCAATGTATGAAAATATAGATTTACCCAACTGTAGTATCTATATAAACCAGTGGTTGCCAGTGTAGCTTTCTTTTTGATATAGGAAATTTCTACATCTGGCAAATAATCCATAGTTTTGTTAAAATTAAGATTGTTTAGACTAAAATATAAAAATAAATTTAAAATTCCTAAACTTTGAATTGTGATTTTTCGAGGTGAGAAGTGATCATTTTACGTGCTAGGGTTATAATGCCTATGAAATAAAGGATAAAAAATGTCAGGAAAATATTTTTACCGCTAAAAATAAATGCATCATAGAGAGCATGTACAAGTATGGATATAAG
>JALWNS010000342.1 GCA_027083655.1 Bacteroidales bacterium
AAAAAGCCATAACAAAAACCAAGAAATAGCAATTATAGCAGATTTGCAGGGACCAAAAATTAGAATAGGGCAAATAGAAAATGATGAAATAATTATTAAAGAAGGACAAATTATTGAATTCACAACCGAAAATATAGTAGGTAATAACAAACGCGTTTCCGTTGATTACGAAGATTTTGCATTGGATGTAGAAGTCGGCGAACCAATCCTCATAGACGATGGAAAATTAAAGCTAGTTGTTGTAGAGACTGACAAGAAAAAGACAGTGAAAGCACAGGTAATCTACGGTGGAAAACTGAAATCCAGGAAAGGTGTAAACCTTCCACATACCAACTTATCTCTTCCAAGTATGACTGATAAAGATATTGAAGACGCTATCGTTGCCCTCGAAAATGGTGCTGATTGGATAGCATTGTCTTTTGTGCGCCAGGCAAGTGATGTAATAGAGCTAAAGCAGCTAATAAGACGTAAGAAAAAGCACGCCTATGTTATTGCAAAAATTGAAAAAGTCCAGGCAGTAAAAAATATTGATGAAATAATACGTGAGGCTGATGCTATAATGGTCGCACGGGGTGATCTTGGAGTAGAAATGGATTTTGCACAAGTTCCATTGATACAAAAGGATATAGTCGAAAAATCTATTGAAAATAAAAAGCCTGTCATCATTGCCACACAGATGATGGAAAGCATGATTGATAATTTCCGGCCTACACGTGCAGAAGCCACAGACGTTGCAAATGCAGTCCTGGACGGGGCTGATACTCTTATGCTTAGCGCCGAAACTGCCGTTGGCAAATATCCAGTGGGAGTTATAGAAGCTATGCACAGAATTATTCAAAGTACGGAAACTAAGAAGTACAAATATAATCGCGGAACTCCGCCGAGCCCTGATAGCCCCCGTTTTGTGCGTGACTCTATATGTTTTTCTGCGGCCCGTCTGGCAGAAATCATAGGTGCAAAAGCTATTGTTACTTTCTCCGAATTCGGTAAGACTGCATATACCCTGTCTGGATTTCGCCCAAAAGCAGATATCTATGCCTTTACACGACACAAGCATCTCCTTAGTGCTTTATCCTTGCTGTGGGGAGTTCGAGCTTTTTATTTCACACAATTTGACGAGATAAATAGAGCAATAAGTGAATCAATAAAAATACTCAAAGACAAAGGCTATCTAAAAAAAGGTGATTACGTAATACACATAGGAAGCACTCCTATCGATGTAAGCCACAAGACCAATATGCTTAAGGTTACAAAAATAGAATAATCTTCTCCATTTGGCCAGAACACACATAATAGCTACAAAAATAGGCGCTCCTGTTGGAGCGCCTATTTTTGTTTTATGTAGTTTTAAGATTATTCTACGATTGCTTTGAACTGATCCTCATCAAAGTATTTACGGAATTCGAGGTCATTCTTAGCGTAATCTTTCAAGTCTGCATGTTTGGAAACAGCTTTCTGCAAGTTGCTATATACATCATCTGCTTTATCCAAACGAGCTGCGATAACTGCCTTGAGATAGTAATAGTAAGCGCACTCACTCTTAACCTGGTTGATTGTATTCTCTGCTGCCTGGACATCTCCTGTAAGGAGCTGGGCTAGTGCTTTATTGAATGTTGGGCGTGCACCGAATAAATCAAGAGCTTCCTGGTATTTGCCTTCCATGATAGCAATAACACCCAGGTTGTAGTTAATGTTCTCATTAGAACCACCAAGGTTAGCTGCTTTCTGGAAGTATTCCTTAGCCTTGGCATAGTCACCCTTCATCCAGTATACAACACCAAGGTTGTTAATAATTGATGGATTATTTGCATCCAACTCGTTAGCTTTGATCAACTGAGCTTCTGCTTCGTCAAATTTACCATTCTCGAGATAGTAAGCTGCGAGGTTGTTGTAAGCCCTCCAGTCATTTGGATACTTCTCTATGTACTGCTTGTAAATAGCTTCTTTGTCTGCTCCTGTAGCAACCTGTGCTGCATAGAAGAGCTCTTCCTGTGAAAGAATCTCTGGATTGTTCTTGGCAACCTCAACATACTGCTCATCAGTACGTTCTACACTCTTGAATTTAGCACTAATTTCTGCACGGCGCAGTCTTGGAAGAATGTCTTTTTTGAGCTCTTCGTATACTTCGGCCATTTTCTTGATTTCCTGCTCACGTACGTTTGGATCAGAGTACATTTGCAATACACGCAGGATCAGGTCTTTGTCCTTAAGATTAGACTGTTCTACCAGTTTCTTGAAGCCTTCCCAGTCCTCGTCAGGTGTAGTAGCGCGCTGAATTGTGCTAACAACATCACTTTCATCTACTTTCTTAAATTTCTTTGTAACAAAGCTTGTAGCTGTCTTGCCACGTCCAATTACCAGGTCATGGTTCAATGGAATTGGACCATCTGGAGAAGCATAGCTAGCTATGTCAACACCGAGGAGCTTCAGATTTGGATCATCTTTATACTCTTTGAATGTGTTAAGGAATGAATCAATCTCTGGTTTGCGCTGTTCTTTAGCAGGCAGATAAGATTGCTGAAGTGGATAATAAAGAACTAACTTTTCTGAAAATTCACGTGGCTGTGGTTTACCTATAGTAGGAACAACAGTGCTCATCAAACCTTCAACTTTGCCATCGGCAGTCTTTACAACTGGATTGTCAACCATCAAACCTTTTTCCACTAATTCAGGAGTGGTTATAATTCCATTAGCAATAGTGATGGTAGCCAAATCTAACTTTTTACCAGTAGCGCCTTTGCTAACATTCATCCTAAGCTCTAAGTGTGAGCGACGATAAATGCTATTATAATCAATTGTGTCGACATACCTGTAAGAACCACCCTCTTTGTATGAAATCATAGGATTGTTATCCTTAACTTTTTCACCCTGAAGGGTCTGGCTTCTAAAAGCAATTTCACTCTCCTTGTCTATGTCAGAAACGAGATAAGGAGTTATGACCAAGTAAGCCTGCTTGTTGAAGTACTTTGGAGGGAAAGTTACGTTAATTGACAATGGCACTTTGCCAGCGTGCATTTCTAAAGGATTGGGATTCACATTGTACTTAACGTCGCTGGCAGATTTTACCATTTTGTTGACGCCGCAACCTCCCAAAGCGAAGATTAATACTACTGCTAAAAGCTGTAATGCTATTTTTTTCATAATGACTAAATA
>JALWNS010000343.1 GCA_027083655.1 Bacteroidales bacterium
GTATTAGTCCACAGATGCAAAGTGTTATTAAGAAAAAACTTGCTATTAGTCATTTCCTCAAAGTTTCTGTCCATCTGGCTTATGATAATTACGAATTTGACTATTCACAGTTAGCAGACAAAAGCATACGTATCTCTCTTCTTAAGGGCTACAGGGACGCTCGACATTACCGGATAAGTATCAACACAAAAAAAGGTGAACACTTCGACCTGCATCTTTGTATAGACCCACACTTACCGGACAAAGAAGTAGTACGCACATTACACCGCCACATAGCCCTGTCAGACCTGCCTTTTGACCAGCCAGTAATGACCGAATTTGGATATCTAATAGCAGACGAACGTATCTACACAACCCGCTACATTAGCCAATTATCTGCCTGGGATAAGATACGTTCCATGGCCGAAATACAAAAGATCGGCTATATTGCCGAAAAAAACTTCTGGCGTAAGCTATTTATACGTTCCATTGGTGTGTTTTTCAAAGCATGGGAATATACCAACCGTGCTGTCCTCCCAGGTCGCATTGACCCGGATAATGTGGTGGTACCTGAAGTTGATTTCTCCGAAAATGTTAAAATAATTTCCCTCTCCGGCAATATGAAAACAAAAAACATTTCTGATTTATTCATTGCTATTTACAAAAATTTCTACCTTAAAACTATTGCACACTACCCTTCTCTTAAGTCATATATCCGTATAACATGGCTTTTTCATGCTATTGTAGAAACCCTGAAAACAGAAAAAGCATTGAAACTAATAGAAGACTTTGTTAATGACCTTGAACAAAAGTGTCCAGCAGTAGAGGAATGTAAGTATTTGAAATCAGAAGCCCAAGGGTACTTGGAAAGGTCTAAAATCAAACATTATTTACCACTTGCCCTCTTTAATGCCATAGACCGTTTTTTAGACTGGAAAAAAAGAAACCCACAAGCTAGTCTTCAGGCAATAGTCCAAACCCTTGACGAATTGTTCGACCTGTACAAATTAGGACGTTATCCTGAGCTAATTCGTTATACTTTTTACCGTCAGACTTATTTTGCCGATGCAGATAAAAAAGTACAGGAAGTCTTCGACCAGCTCCTGCATAAAATGACTAATGATCCAGAATTATTGGCAATTCAACTGGTAGAGCTTTCTGACCTGCACTCACTCCTTAAGACAGAAGCAGATAAAGCCGTTTTCAATAAAATGGTCTTCCCGAATATCAAAGGCCGACGGAAAATAGACTATCGTAAAGTCGGAGAAAAGCAAGCAGAGCACTTGATTGTTTCTACCAAAATCTCTGACCGTTATGGTGTGGAGTACACAATGAGGGAGCCTATAGACGCTTCTGAGGTCGCCGAAGTTTATAAGCTCTTTTTCAAGGAGAATTATCCCAAGGAAATCAGCCCTATGGATAAACATTACGTCGTGGTCAACGAACGTGACCAAATCATAGCAGGACTGTGTTATAAAGAGTTGGAGGACAATGTTGTACTTATCGACGGTATGGCCGTTGTTTCCCCCCTCCAAGGACGAGGTATAGGTACGCAGATGATGGAAGACTTTTTCCAACGAATGAAAGCCAAAGGCTTCAAGCTAGTTAAAGCTCATTTCTTATTTGGCAACTATTACCTGAAACACAACTTTAAGATCGACAAAAAATGGGGGGCACTCGTTCGCGAGCTATGAAATAAAATCATTTGACCAACGAATGCCAGACACTGTTATATCATCTGTCTGTTCAAAATCTCCTTTCCAGAAACGGAAATACGAATATAATGCCTCCTTCTGGCCGTCCATGCTCAAGTTATGAATCTCCCTGAGCAAATTCTTAAACCTTTTAGACGAAAATTTTTGATTTTCCCCTCCTATTTGATCCTTATAGCCATCCGAAAAAAAGTAAATTATGTCACCCTGTTGTAATTCAAATTCGCGGGTCTGGAACCGCTTCTCTTCAAAATAAAAACCAATAGGATTGCGCACTCCTTTGAGCTCAAAAATATCACCATTACGTATAACTAAAGAAGACAGGTTTGCACCGGAATAATACAACTTATTTTTCTTCGGATAAAATAAGCCCAGTGACATATCAAACGAAAAACTATAATCTTTGTCTATATCTATTAAATGGTACAAAGCCGACTGGCGCTGTATCTGGTATTCCAAACGTTTGTCTAATACTGCACGCATATAGCTAGAAAATGAAAATAAATCCTTTAGGTTCTGCCATTTGAAAGTAAAAGGATTTATTTTGGCCAAAAAGTACTTCACCGATTCAGTTATAAAAGCTATAAAATCAAACAAGTATGTCTCAAAAAGCTCATCCAAAGTAGTAGGACGGAAAGAAGTTGTCAATCGGCGGAATATAAATTTCAAATTTAGACGCATCAACTCCAGAATCAAGCCCGGGTTTAACGTTAATTGGTATCGTACTATCTCATTAAGCATACTCAAACCTAACATACTCAACAGGGCACCAGGTATACCATGGCCTGTAGCATCACCAACAGCAAAAATTATGTATTCGTGTGAAGGATCATGATAATGAAAATAAAAATCCCCGCCTATTTGATTCTTTGGTAAATAAATCAGAAACGAATCTGGAAAAGACAACTTTATCTCCTCAAACGTCGGCAAAAAAGCTTGCTGAATAAACTTTGCATACTCTACATTCTCATTTAGCTCCTTGTACTGCAAATCATAGGATTGCTTTAATTTCTCGCACTGTTGCTCGTATCGCCTGATCTCCCGTTCTAAATATTCTATCCTTTCTTTTAACCTCTCTATTTCTTGTCTCTTTGATGAACTCATCTCTTAGCATATTTATGTAAATTTACTAAAAAAAAGAAAAGCTCGCTTCAATTTTTTTCTTATTCCCAATCAATAAAAAAAGAGGCAGAAAACAAAATGTTTTCTGCCTCTTAAAAAATACTTTCAACGGAAAATGAATTTTAATGGTGGCCCCCTATGACTATACGCATTACCTTAATGTTTATTACAACAAAACGGAATAACTGGACTAAGATATTACGCCTTAGCCATAGGGTGAACTTTGTAGGTATTGGAGGATAAGCTTCCTCTTTGTATCCCCTGACAACATCTTTGTATCTCCGTAACATGGCTTTATTATTTTTTGTTTAATTCTTACTTATAGTGGTAATGCCC
>JALWNS010000344.1 GCA_027083655.1 Bacteroidales bacterium
TTATGAAGTAAAATATAACCCTAGCATTGTCCGGGTAAAACAAATACAAAGTATCCTCAAACCGAACCAGGCTTTGATAAGCTATTTTTACGGTTATGATAACCTCTATATCTACACAATAACAAAAGATAGTTCATACATAGGCATAAGTACTACTAATGGACTTGCAGATACGATTAAACTGTTTTACAAAAGCCTCCAATCTAATTCTGACCAGGCTATCCGCACACTACAAAAAACAGCTCTTTCACTTTACACCTACACAATGCCATCTTTCCTGCCAGACAATGTTCAAGAATTAATAATTATTCCAGACGACTTGCTAAATATCGTTCCTTTCGAGGCCTTACTCCTGAATGACAATGTACCAGAGGATTTACGTGATTTCTCAAAATATCCTTTCTTAATAAAAAACTTCAGCGTATCATACTCATACTCTTCTTACTTGTTTTACTCCACACACTTTGACAATACTACCCAGCTTGGACCTATTGATTACCTCGGTATTGCACCTGGATTTACGGGTAATAATACCCCTGTATTCCTTGGTACAAGAATTTCACCAATACCTGGAACAATAGAAGAGGTCAAAACCATAGCTGAGCAGTTTGCACAACATTCAATGACTTACAAAATATTACTCGACACCAATGCCACAGAAGCGGCATTCAAATCACTCAATCTCAACAATTACAAAATCCTGCATATAGCTACCCATGGTTTTATCTTCTCTCAACAACCTGAGCTTTCTGCTCTGATCTTCTCCAAAGAGTCATCTCCTGATGATGGCTTCCTTTATGTTAATGAAATTTATAATTTAAGCATAAACTCATCATTGGTAACACTGTCTGCTTGTGAGACAGGGCTCGGTAAAATATCAAAAGGCGAAGGTGTGCTTGGTATATCCCGCGCATTCATATATGCTGGAGCCCAAAATTTAATCATATCTCTCTGGAAAGTAGCAGACAAGCCCACAAAAGAACTTATGACCGAATTTTACTTTAACCTTTTGAATGAGAACCCCCAAATTTCTGCTCGTACTAGATACAATAATGCGCTACAGAAGGCTAAACTCAAAATGATTAACAGTAACCTCAACCATCCATACTACTGGGCAAGCTTTATACTTATTGGCCTGTAAACAACCAGGTTTTATTACCCCTTAATGATTAATCTGGATATTAACTACGAAAGCCACGCCCAAGGGGCGTGGCTTTCGTAAAACTTAAATTCGTTTTTGTATTCTAAAGGCTATTTTTTGCTTATTGCTATGAAGTTGTCGTTAAATTTTGCATATCTCTCTGGTATCTCTGGCAAACCATTACCATCTTTATCTTCAAAGCTATCGATGTAACTAATTAAAGCTAACCATTCCTTTCCTTCCTGTACTCCCGGCTTATTAGGGTCAAAATCAAGTCGTGTATTCCATAGATCTCCAACAGGATTACCCTCAGCATCCTTGGGTACAATCTTGACCAGACCATAACTCATCTTTTTTACATGCCCAATAAAGCTCATTATATAACTATCAGTGACTACCGAATAAAGTTTCTTGCCCTTGCGTGAAATATCTACCTCTGTGCCATCACTCAGTACTATACGGCGCACCTTATTCAAAAAACCACCCTTGGGATCATAATAAACTGTCGCGCCGGCAAAATAAAGATACGAATCCGTTCCAGGGTCATTTGAAAATATAGCCAACTCCATCAATTGCTTAAGCTCATGGCCGGTCATATACACACGCATTAACGGATAGCCTATATAATCATCCTGTCCAAAACCCAATGACATTACCCTGAAAGCGTCTGCTGGTGTTATTGGTCCTGTAAGTATGCTCTCCCTGATAACACCTTCGGCCGTAACTATGACATCTGCTCCACCTGCGTACTTGTCTACATAATATTTTACGGCATCACCTACAAAATTGCCCATTGGCCCTGCTTCATGTTTTACATGGTTACCCCTGATTATGTCAAAGCTTGTCTCGCCAATAGGTGTACTATATTCTAAACCCAAGGGAGATAATATTTCCTTGTCTACAAGCTGTTTCTGGGCTTCAATCAAATCATGCACTTCTTTATCCCCTGGAATCTGGTCATCTACATGGATCAGGTGATAATCCACGACATTGACCTTACCTCCCTGGTAATCAATCTCCAGACGTCCTACATTGTGCAGGTAAGCACCTGTTTGCACAATAATTGTTTTCCCAACCTGGATATATTGTGGGGATTTTACATGTGTATGTCCACTTATGATTATGTCAATATCTTTTACCTTTTTGGCCAAATCCAGGTCTTCACCATAATAACCACCTTTACCATCTGGATAAAAACCACTATGGGACAATAAAATAATAAGATCTACATGCTCCTGGTCACGCAAAATTTTAACATATTTCTTTGCCACCTTAACCATATCCTCAAATCCTAGAGGTGCAGCAAAACGTATATCCTCTACTGCATTATACCCCAACAAACCAAAAATACCTATCTTTAAACCATTCTTTTCTACAACAACATACGGTTTAATAACACCCCTGTCATATAAATTTTGGAGTTTGTCATCGCCGGGGAGTTGTGAGAATTTTAAAGAAGAAGCGACTATCTGTGGTATTGGTCCATTATTGGTCGCAGAAGAGATTATTTCTCCTAGCACCTGGGTGCCAAAATCAAATTCGTGGTTGCCAAGTGTAACGAAATCATACCCTATTCTTTTCATCAAATTTAACTCAAAGCCTGTCTCTGGCTCCAAAGCTTGAAAAATTGTTCCCATAAGGAAATCTCCAGCATCAAGCACCAATAATTTATCCCCATTTTCCTTTTTCTCTTGCTTAATAATTGTCGCAAGGCGTGCAAAGCCACCGACAGTCTTGTCATCATCAACAGTTAAAGGTGTATACGCTAGCTCAGGACCGAAGCCTGTTAGCTTGGAGTGCATATCATTTGTATGCAAAATAACTAGCCTCTGAGACCGGCCTAATGTTACAAAAAGGCTCAGTACCAGGAATATTAATAAAATTCGTTTCATTGCATTAATTTTTTTTGACTAAATTAATAAAAATTATATAACGTAATAACATTTAGCTACAAAAAAAGGCTGCCCTTAAGGGGCAACCTTCCTTAAAGTTGTATTTTTTGATTT
>JALWNS010000345.1:0-527 GCA_027083655.1 Bacteroidales bacterium
CATTACAAAAGGTGCTTCTGCCTTGCGAAACATTGTCTTACGAAGAAGGATAGCAGTAAAAATTGCCACTATAATACCCAAAAGATAAACACCCAAAATCAATGTACCGGCCTGGCGTGGAAAAAAGGTGCCTAGAATTAAAATATACACAGGTAGCCTTGCCGAGCAAGACATAAAGGGCGTGATAAGCATTGTTAACAACCTGTCACTACGGTTCTCCAGCGTCCGTGTTGCCATTACAGCAGGCACATTACAACCAAAACCCATCAACAATGGAATAAATGACTTACCGTGCAAACCTATTCGGTGCATGAATTTATCCATAATAAAGGCAACACGTGCCATATAGCCTGTGTCCTCCATGATAGAGATAAAAAAGAACAAAATCAAAATATTAGGCAAAAATACCAGCACGCTACCTACACCGCTAATAATTCCGTCCACTATCAGATCTTTCAAAATTCCTGCAGGCATATAACCAGTAATCGTATGGCTAATCCAATTAACTAACCATTCCAACCAACCTG
>JALWNS010000345.1:537-3126 GCA_027083655.1 Bacteroidales bacterium
CAACAAATGTAGTCTCAAAAGTTAGCCACAACACAAAGAAAAAAATAGGAAAACCAAGAAATCTATTTGTCACGATGGAATCAATAATTTTAGTCTTCTCGAATTTATCTATCTTGCCTTCCTGGTATGTTTCCTTTAATGCTCCTGCTATAAAGCCATAGCGTGCATCTGCTATCATCACTTCTGTATCCTCATTGTGTATAGCTTCAAGATCACGTATCAAACTATCGGCTTTCTCCTGTATCTGCTTGCCATTAGGCATAAGGGCAACAAGGTCCCTTATCTTCTTATCCTTCTCCAATAGTTTGATCCCTATAAAACGTGGTGAAATAATATTGGTAATGTATGCATTAAAATCCGTGTCAATCAGGCTTACTAATTCTTCTATTGCTTGCTCAAGATCGCCATAATTAATTTTTATTGGCCTGATAACAGGATTTTTTCCCTCATATACATCAATTACTGTCCTTAACAAATCATCAAGACCATAACCATTTGAAGCTATAGTAGGAATAATTGGTATACCTAATAATCTCCCCAGCTGCTCAAAATCTATTTTATCCCCACGCCTTTGCATCTCATCGTACATATTCAAAGAAATGACTATTGGTATATTCAGGTCGATTAACTGGGTTGTTAAATATAAATTCCTCTCCAGGTTAGAACCGTCAATAACATTAATCACAACATCAGGCAACTCATAAAACAGGTGGTTTCTTACAAAAAGCTCTTCTGGTGTATATGCAGAAAGCGAATATGTCCCCGGTAAATCTGTTATTTCAAAGGTATAATCAAATTTTTTAGCACTACCCTTTTTTGCGTCCACAGTTACACCTCCATAATTTCCTACATGCTCAGCCGAGCCCGTAAGAAAATTGAAAAGCGTGGTCTTTCCACAGTTTGGATTGCCCACCAAAGCTACATTTATAGTGTGCGTTTTCTCTCTTATTCTTTGGTTAAAATCTGTTTCTGTATAAATAATCCGGGCACTATTGCTATTTATATGGATAGGCTTGTCATAAGTCTCAACTTCTATCAAATCAGCCTCATTTCTCCTCAATGATACACGATAGCCCATTATTTCATATTCAATAGGGTCCCTGAGTGGGGCACTTTTTATAACTTTTATTTCTTTTCCTTTGACAAACCCCATCTCAATTATACGCTTGCGGAACTCGCCGCGCCCCTTTATCTTGGTGATTATACCCTTGTCTCCTTCCTTGAGCCCAGAAAGTTTCATTATTTCTCAATTTTTATTCTTTCCAAAAGTATATGCAATCATGTTTGAGAGCAATACCTAAAAATAGGTAATTAGTTATAATCAGAAAAAATTCTATTTTTGTGCACAAACGTTTAAACTTCTTAAATATGAAAATCACTGTAATTGGTACTGGATATGTGGGGTTAGTTACTGGTGCATGCTTTGCAGAAACAGGGGCTACTGTCCATTGTATAGATATTGACCAGGAAAAAATCGACAAACTCAATAATGGCATTGTGCCGATCTATGAGCCTGGGCTAGAAGAAATGATAGAACGCAATAGAAGCAAAAACCGCTTGTTCTTCTCTACGGACCTTAGTGAAGGGCTTAAAGACTCTGAAGCCGCATTCATCTGTGTTGGTACCCCTTCGGACGAAGATGGTAGCGCTGACCTGCGTTATGTGCTTAGTGTTGCTCACGACATTGGCAAATTAATTGACCATTATCTCGTTGTTGTGACTAAAAGCACTGTACCTATTGGTACAAGTGAAAAAGTGCGTGCTGCCGTTCAAGAAGAGCTGGATAAACGTGGCGTTAAAATTGAATTCGATGTCGCATCCAATCCTGAATTCCTCAAAGAAGGTGACGCTATCAATGATTTTATGAAGCCTGACCGTATAGTTATTGGCACAGACAACAAACGCGCAGAGGACGTACTCCGCCGTCTTTACAAACCTTTTTTGCTTAATGGACACCCTATCCTTTTCATGGATATACCTTCTGCAGAAATGACTAAATATGCAGCCAATGCAATGCTGGCTACACGTATAAGTTTTATGAACGAACTTTCACGACTGTGTGAACGCGTAGGTGCAGACATAAACTGGGTGCGGAAAGGTATTGGCTCTGATCCTCGTATCGGTCCAAAGTTCCTCTATGCAGGTGTTGGATATGGTGGGTCGTGCTTCCCTAAAGATGTAAAAGCTTTGATCAAAACTGGAGAAGAAAATGGTGTTGATTTAAAAATTATTAAATCCGTAGAAGTTGTAAACCAAGAACAAAAGCGCGTGCTCGTTGAGAAAGTCCTGCGCCACTATAATAATGACGTTAAAGGTAAAATCTTTACAGTTTGGGGTCTAGCCTTCAAACCTAATACTGATGATATGCGCGAAGCCCCGGCTATTACCATAATTAACGAACTACTTAAGCTGGGTGCTAAAGTAAAAGCTTATGACCCTGTAGCTACTGAAAATGCAAAGAAAATATTCGGTGATAGCATTGAATACGCTACAGACCAATATGATGCACTCCTTGATTCTGATGGCCTTTTACTGGTAACTGAGTGGAATGAATTTCGCTTTATTAACTACAAAGTAGCAGAACGTCTT
>JALWNS010000346.1 GCA_027083655.1 Bacteroidales bacterium
TGGTAAAGCAATTGTAGGCACGACTGATAAAGAATATCTTGGTTCACCGGACCAATACAAAGTATCCAAAGAATCTGTTGACGAACTGCTCGAAAAAGTCAACAGCGTAATATTACCTGGTGAGCGTATAACTTACAAAGACATTGACTATATTTACGGAGGGCTTCGTCCGCTGGTAGAGGATACCTCTACCGACGTTTACAACGCATCTCGCCGCTACGAGATAGCGGACGGAGCCAGACAGGGTATTGACGGACTCATTAGCGCAGAAGGGGGGAAATTTACAACAAGCCGCCGCCTGGCAGAAAAGGTCGTGGACCTTGCTATGAAAAAAATCGGACTAAAACATGTGAAAAGCACTTCTGCCTCACGTTTTCTCATTACTTCACACATACCTGATTTAGAACTATTTGTAAAACAAAAACAGCAACAATATCCAATGCTTAATCAACGTCAAATACGTTATCTTATATATTCATACGGCACTGAGATTGATCATATTATGGATCTTTACCTCTCTGATCCGTCATTGCAAAAAGTCGTTAACAACGATGGTGAAAACTTTGCCCAAATAATCTTTGGTATCCGCCATGAGATGGCCCGTACACTGACAGATGTATTATTACGGCGTACAGGCATTGGATGGTTAGGACTGCCTGATGATAAAACCCTTAACCAGATAGCCAACCTCTGCGCAAGGGAGCTTAACTGGCCCAAGGAAGAAACAGAAAGACAAATTTTTCAATTCAAACAAAAATACCACCTTACACTAACATTAAAATCCAAGGACAATGAAGGACAATACGACATACCAGCCTGAATGGATTAATTACCCTCCGCCCCCCGGCTCATACCGGTCTATATTTAAATATGGTGATCCTGCAGGCTTTAAGCATCCAAGCAAACAAATGCTTGATCTTCTCAAAAAGGAACTAGATCTAACAGATGAGGACCTTCGCCTTAAAAATAACCTTGGCTTGGATATTATAAAGGCAGACTATCCCGTAGGGCTTACCCGAAAACAAGTGCAGGATATTACCAAAATCATTGGTACGGACAACGTCTCTATTGGTACCTATGAGCGTATAAAATATTCCTTTGGCAAAACACTCGAGGAAGCGTGGCAGCTACGAAACAAAAAAACTGGCCTCATAACCGACCTGGTTGTACATCCTGCGTCCAAGGAACAAATAGCCGATCTGGTGGCATACTGCAACGAAAATAAAATCCCTATTTATACCTACGGAGGCGGAACATCTGTCACCCTTGGGATACGGCCAGTCAAAGGTGGCGTTACTGTCGTACTGTCCACACACATGAACAGAATAGTTGAACTCAACGAAAAGAACCAAACAGTACGTGTTCAAGCAGGTATGCTTGGCCCCGACTTTGAGCATCAATTAAACTATGCACCTGCCTATTACGGTACAAAGAGCGCATATACCTGTGGCCATTTCCCACAGTCTTTTGAATATTCAACAGTAGGCGGATGGTTTGTCACTCTCGGGTCTGGACAGGATTCTTCTTACTATGGCGATGCTGCAGACAATGTGCTGGCAGTAGAGGTTATTACTCCGGCCGGTACTATCAAAACAATTGACTTTCCTGCTGCTGCCACTGGCCCCGATATATTAGACATTTTCAAAGGTAGCGAAGGTGCATTTGGTATTGTCGTAGAACTAGTGTGGAAGATTCACAAGTACATGCCAGGGAGGAACAGGCAATATTTTAGCTTTATTTTTCCGTCATGGGAAACGGCTGTCGAAGCAACCAGGGAAATTAGCCAGGGAGAGTTTGGCATGCCTTCGGTTATGCGTATATCTGACCAAGATGAGACAAAGTTTGCATTCAACCTTTACGGCATTGACAAACCTGTGATTAACAAACTACTTTTGCTAAAGGGGCTGACAGCAGGCAACAGAAGCCTTTTTATAGGTACAGCCAACGGTCATAAATCTTTTGCACGGAATATCAAAAAGCAAGTAAAACGTATCGCCAAAAAGTACAAAGCCCTATATATCACTGGTTATCCAACTAGAAAATGGGAAAAAGGACGATTCGAAGATCCATACCTGAGGGAAGATGTCATGGACCTAGGATTACAAATAGACACACTGGAAACATCGGTACGCTGGGATAACATTTTCGAGGTGCACAAAAGAGTAAAAGATTTTGTCAAACGACATCCCCATACCCTGGTTATGAGCCATGCTTCGCACTTTTACAAAAACGGGACAAACTTGTATTTTATCTTCATCACAAAGTTTGATAACATTGACAAATACATACAATTTCACAGGTCAATAATCGATATCATTGTAAAAAGCGGGGGCAGCCCCTCACACCACCACGGTATAGGACGAATGATGACACCATGGCTGGAGCAATATTTGGGCACAGAACAAATGAATGTACTACGTGCTTTGAAAAAACATTTTGACCCAAACAATATCATGAACCCAGGTGTTTTAGGTTTATAAATATCTTGTTAATTTCACAGAAAACATCACACTCACATGGAACGCACAATACTTGCTATAGATTGCGGCACACAAAGCACACGTGCCTTAATTTTTGATCTTAAAGGCAACCTTCTGGCTAAAGAACAAATTTTTTACAAGCCATACACTTCTCCACAGCCTGGCTATGCCGAACAAAATGCCGATGTATACTGGCAGGCGCTATGCCAGGCAACCAATAACCTGAAAATCAGACATCCGGAGATTTTTAGGTCATTAGCAGGTATGAGTATAACCACACTTCGGGACACGTTGGTTCCTGTAGACAAACAAGGACAACCTCTTTATCCTGCCATAGTATGGCTGGACCAACGGAAAGCGGAAAAGTTTTATAAACCTGGTTTTTTGTGGGGCATTATTCTTGAGTCCATTGGCATACGCCGCACTTTAGACAAATTACAACGGGAAGGTAAAAGCAATTGGATACGGCAAAAACACCCTGATATATGGGAGAAAACTTATAAATATTTACAAATATCTGGCTATCTGGCCTATAAACTGACGGGCCGTTTTGTTGATTCAATAGCTTCGCAAATTGGCCATATTCCTTTTGATTACAAAAAGTTAGACTGGGCAGATGCTTCTAATCCCATGGCCTTTAG
>JALWNS010000347.1 GCA_027083655.1 Bacteroidales bacterium
ATTTACTTTTTCTACGTTTGTCGAAGTAGTACCCGTTGTACTCGTAGTACTTGAACTCCTAGGTATCGGTAAGTACTCTATTGTATTCCCTTTTATTACTACATATTTATCGTGGTATATTGTAAAAAAAGGAGATTCAAAGACTTTTTTCATTTTGATAATGTTTTTAATCTTTCTCTAACTTAAGAAAAATATGGGAAAAATGAAACCCTCTGCCTCCAGGGATAAATAATAAAAATGCCTGGAGGGGCTATATATCTCTCCCTCCAGGCAAAAGCTTGATTAGTTAAAGATACAAAAAACTCTATTGCTTTTGGGGTCTGGTGAAAATTTAATGATTTGTATAATTACTTCTAGACGGCATTTCTTGGACTGTTTTCAATGAGCTCTTTGGCTTTAGTGATAGCTTGTCTTAAACCTGCTGGATTTTTACCTCCTGCCGTGGCAATATGTGGTTGACCACCACCTCCTCCTTGTATTTCTTTGGCTGCTTCTCTAATAACCTGTGATGCGTTTAAACCTTTATTTTTTAGTTCATCTCCTATAGAGACTATCAGGTTAGCTTTTCCGTTAATATTACTTCCTAAAATTATCGCTACTCTAGGTCTGTCTTGCCTCAGCTGGAATGCTAGTGATTTAAGCATATCCATTGACGAAACACTTATTTCCGAAGCTATAATCTGTATTCCTTCCTTTTCTTCAATATTTGACAAAAGCTCTTTTTTCAACATTTGTATCTTTTCTTGTTCTAGTTGCTCTACTTTTTTCTGAAGCTCTTTGTTTGTCTGAATTAATTTTTGAACTGACTGAACAATGCTCTTTGGAGATTTGAGAATCTCTTTTAGCTCTTTGATAATATCATCCAACTGTGCTACATATTTCTCCGCCTCCAGGGCAGTAATAGCTTCTATACGACGCACACCTGCTGCTACAGCAGATTCACTTATTATCTTGAAAAATCCTATTTGTCCTGTACTATCTACGTGGGTGCCACCACATAATTCTACACTAGGCCCAAATTTTATTACGCGTACAGTGTCACCATATTTTTCTCCAAACAATGCCATTGCTCCCATCCTCAGGGCCTCTTCAAAAGGTACATTACGCATCTCTTCCCTTGGATAGTCCTGGCGTATCATGTGATTTACCAAAGCTTCAATCTTGTGTATTTCTTCATCTGTTAACTTCTGGTAATGAGAGAAATCAAATCGTAAATGTTTATGGTCAACTAACGAACCTTTTTGCTCGACATGGTCACCCAAAACTTCTCGCAAAGCATAATGAAGTAGGTGTGTAGCAGAATGGTTGTTGGCCGTGAGCTGGCGTTTACGGCTATCCACTACTGCATGGAACTTGGCATCCAGATTCTTTGGTAGTTTTTTAGTATAATGAATAATCAAACCATGCTCTTTCTGTGTGTCAATGATTTCTATCTTCTCCTCTTCATTTTCAATATAACCAGTATCACCCACCTGGCCACCACTCTCTGCATAAAATGGAGTTAGCTGAAAAACAAGCTGGTAAATATCCTTGCCCTTGACCTTTGCCTTACGGTAGCGTGTAATATATACATCTGCTTCCAGACGGTCATAACCCACGAATTCTTCTACATCATCTTCTCGCAAAATAATCCAATCCTCTGTCTCCATCTTAGAGGCTGCACGGGATCTGTCTTTCTGTTTTTTCATCTCCTCGTCAAAACCTTTCTGGTCAATTTCCAGTCCATGTTCACGGGCTATTAACTGCGTCAAATCCAGAGGGAAGCCATAAGTGTCATACAATTCAAATGCTAACTTACCCGGGATAACTTTTTCATTCTTAAGCTTAACATGGTCAATTACATTGGTCAACAGTTTTATCCCTACTCCTAGCGTGCGCAAAAATGCCTGCTCTTCTTCTATCATCACTTTCTTGATAAGGTCAAAGTTCTTCTTTAGCTCAGGATAAGCATCACCCATTACTTCCACTAATGCTGGTAATAACTTATACAAAAACGGGTCTTTCTGGTTTAGGTAATTAAAAGCATAACGCACTGCTCGCCTGAGAATACGCCGTATGACGTATCCTGCTTTTTCATTCGAAGGCAGCTGTCCATCTGCTATTGCAAAAGCAATAGCTCGTATATGGTCTGCTACCACCCGCATAGCTATATCTGTCTTCTCGTCCTGGCCATATCGTAAACCTGTAAGCTTTTCTATGTCCCTGATTATAGGCTGGAAAATATCTGTGTCATAATTTGATGTCTTGCCCTGCACAACCATGGTCAATCGCTCAAAACCCATACCTGTATCCACGTGCTTCTTTGGTAAGGGCTCAAGGCTACCGTCTTTTTTACGGTTGAATTGTATAAAAACAAGATTCCATAATTCAAAAACCTGTGGATGATCTTTGTTTACAAGTTTGCCTCCATCTTCCTCCTTCCTTGCCTCTTCGTCTCGCATGTCTACATGAATCTCAGTGCATGGCCCGCAAGGTCCAGTATCACCCATCTCCCAGAAATTATCTTTTTTCGAACCATAAATTATCCGTTCCTCCGGCAAATAACGTTTCCACAACTGGCGTGACTCTTCGTCTGCTTCCAGTCCTAGTTCTTTATCTCCCTCAAATACTGTGGCATACAAACGGTCCTCTGGTATGCCCATTACCTTAGTCAAAAATTCCCACGCATAATCAATAGCCTCAGCTTTGAAATAATCCCCAAATGACCAGTTCCCAAGCATCTCAAACATTGTATGATGATAGGTATCATGGCCTACTTCTTCCAGATCATTATGCTTACCTGATACACGCAGACATTTCTGAGTATCTGCTACCCTTGGATAATCAGGTTCCCTCAGTCCCAGAAAAATATCTTTAAACTGATTCATACCAGCATTCGTAAACATCAATGTGGGATCATCCTTCACAACCATAGGGGCAGAGGGTACTATCTTATGATCCTTGCTTGCAAAAAAATCCAGGAATGCTTGACGTATCTCTTTTGATGTCATCATTTTGCTTTCTATTTAAATTGCAGGGTGTAAAGTTAGTAAATTTAATTTTTATTTCTTTATCTGCATCTAATCCTTTGTGCGTAAAAAATTAAAACAACATTTTTATTATTCATTGGGCACCATTACAT
>JALWNS010000348.1 GCA_027083655.1 Bacteroidales bacterium
TGTCAAGCGTATAGGCGACCCTATTGTTGGCAAGAAAGTACTGGACGAAGACGGCAATCCTGTCCGCCTACCTGGAACATTACGTAAGGTCAAAGCTATTGGTTGGTACATAGAAGAATATGGTATATGCCAGATCTCCATGAACCTGACCGACATAAACGTCACACCTATGCACATTGCCTTTGATGAGGTCTCCGAAAAAGCACGCCTGCGAGGTGTACGTGTCACTGGCTCGGAAATAGTCGGACTGGTACCCTTGCAGGCAATGCTAGATGCTGGTAAATATTTCCTTCGCAAGCAACGCCGCTCTGTTGGTGTGTCAGAAGAAGAACTGATTAAAATAGCTATAAAATCGCTGGGTCTGAACGATCTTTATCCATTTAACCCAAAAGAAAAAATCATTGAATACATGATAGAAGACGACTCACAGAGCCGTCTGGTGAAGATGAACCTGCGCGAATTTGCCAACGAGACAGCCAGTGAGTCACCAGCCCCTGGAGGCGGGTCTATCTCTGCTTATGTAGGAGCTTTGGGTGTGTCCCTTGGCACAATGGTAGCCAATCTATCTTCGCACAAGAGAGGCTGGGATGATCGCTGGGAATTTTTCTCAGACTGGGCAGAAAAAGGTCAACAATTGAAAGATGAGCTACTAAGACTCGTCGATGAAGACACTGCTGCTTTTAACAAGATAATGGAAGCATGGGGTCTGCCCAAAGGCACAGAGGAGGAAAAAGAAATTCGTCGTCAGGCTATCGAAGAGGCTACTAAATACGCTATATCTGTACCTCTAAGAGTAATGAAAATAAGCCTGCAATCTATGGAAATACTCAAGGCAATGGCCGAGAATGGCATGGAAGCCTCAATCAGCGATGTAGGTGTAGGCACAATGGCTGCGTTGACAGCGGTACGAGGTGCCCATCTCAATGTACGAATTAATGCTTCATCACTCAAAGACGAGCAGTACAAAAAGCAAGTACTCGACGAAGCTCGTCAGATAGAAGACAAAGCACGACAGATGGAAGCAGAAATACTCAAAATCGTTGACCAGAAATTAAGCTAATGGTTTTGTATCAAGGTGTTTATAATAACCGCCCCTGAAGCCGTGCTTCAGGGGCGGTTTGTTTAACTAACCCACCTGTTCAACGCAGGCACTTATCCTAAGGCACAGATTTATACCATTTACAAAAATAAAATAAACTAAAAACAATATTCCCTGCAAGGAGCCTCCGGCACTCTTGCAGGGAAATTGAGCGTTTACTATTTGTACATTTTCAATTTTGAATTAGTATTACTTCTCTGGCTTGAGGGCAACGAAAATGAGACTCTTATCATTTAAATACTTCTTTGCGGCATGTAGCAAGTCTTCTTTTGTCATTGAATTTACAATATCTTGATAATCTGTAACAAACTCCGGCTTCAGGTTATACTGGTATACCTGCACCAGGTTATTGAGCCAATATCTATTGCTCTTGATATTTGTCTCATATTCTTTGAGTAGCTTTTCTTTTGTTGCATTATATTCCTTGTCTGTTATTCCCTGTGATATACTATTGCCTATATCTAAAACCTTTTTCTCTGTATAAGATAATGTATCGGGATTTGTACTATAGAAGACGCCTATTCCATATTGGTTGCGTGGCACCATATAAAAGCGGGGGAACGCCATAATTGAATATGTAAGTGCTTGAGCCTCACGGATAGTGTCAAGCAGGCGGCCTGTAAAAATTTCAGACACCCCTTTGACCAGCAATTTTTCACGCAACGAATAATTATAGTCTCCTGTGTAAAACATTATAACAAGACTCTTGGGATCTGAGCCTTTGTATACTTCTTTTTCAATAACTTTACCCACAGGCAAATAAGCATTAACATCCCGGTAAGTCTCATGATTATCTTTCTTAGGTAATGAACCAAGGTACTTTTCGATTAATGGACGTGCTTTTTCTATGTCGACATTACCTACAAAGACAAATGTAAAGCTACCTGGATCTGAAAATCTTTCACGGTATATATCATAGGCCCGTTGAAAATCTACTTTTTCCAATGTTTCAAGGTTTAAAGGCATTCTATAAGGACTATAATTAGCCAACACAGCTGTGAGTGTATCAGACCACACGCTCTGTGGGTCGTTGGATTTGTTCATGAGTATAGCTTTTTGCTGCTCTATTGTTGCCTGGTAAGCATCCTCATCAAACCGTGGTTGTGTAAAATATAGATAAACCATTTGCAGCATTGTCTCAAAGTTTCTAACATCACTCTGACCTTCAAAGCCCTCACTATAAAGCCCTATAAACGGAGAAACTTCAACATTTTTGTCAGCGAGGTATTTATCTAGCTCTATGCGGTTAAAATCACCTATTCCACTATTTGATACAAGCGAGGCAGCCAGACGGGCACTAGGTACATCTTCCACAGGATAAAGGGAATACCCTCCCTGGCTAAATGCACTCATAAGTATCTGGTCATTCTTAAAGTCAGTTGGCTTAATTACTACCCGTATGCCATTCCTGAGCGTCCAGACCGTAGCACCTGTTATTTCGTCCATCTGTTGGCGCTTGACCTTACCTTTCTTAATCCTTTCTGTGATTAGACTACTCCTGACCTCTATATCCTTGTATGGTTGAACCTCGCCCTGTCTAATTTCTTTTACCAAATCTATGAGTTGTTGTTCGGTTGGTACTTCTACATTTGTAGGAGCTACCACAGTGACAACAAGATTTTGGTCTGGTACTAGCTTTTTGATAGCCTCATTAACATCATCGAGTGCAATAGTTGGTAATAGTTGCTGTGATATCTGGTATTCCTGTTCCGGGCTAAGCATAGGGTAATGTGGCAGGTCGAAATAATTCTGAATCGTTGATACAAAGTAATTACTCTCTGTCTTATCTGTTTCCTTATACATTTTCTCCAATCTTGACAATATCTTTTTCTTTGCCCTATCTAATTCTGTGGAAGCAAAGCCATAACGGCGTGCACTTTCCAGCTGGGTAAGCAGATCACCTGCTGCGTCTAAAAGTTTATCTTTCTTGGCAATAGCAGTCAATCCAAAAGCGTCTTTCTCTCCAACGAGATGGGTATTAATTGCAAAGGCATAAGCATAAGGAGAGGAAGGA
>JALWNS010000349.1 GCA_027083655.1 Bacteroidales bacterium
ATAGTCCTGGGCAAATTTGTGTGCGAAATTTTTGTAAAAAATCGTATATTGGCTTGTGTCTGGGATTCTTTTCTCCAGGCGGAAAAAGATCTTTAACCCATTCTCACTGGGCGAGACAAACATCACTTCTATGCGCGGGTCTGTTTTGAGTTTTTCCTTTAGTTTGTGTGCGTTCAGTTCTGCTTCTGAGAGCTTGTCCAGGTCCAGGATCAAATGCTGGGAATAAGCAAAATTATCCAAACGGCGGAACGGTGGCGAGAATATAGACGGCACAACATACGGAAGAGTACGCTTGCTCCGGTTATAGGCGTCCTGGTTAATCAGTATTACCTTGCGCAAAGTCTGTATATGCTTGGCCAGGTCATTGTTGGGATTGCGTATCATAGCCACCATCTGGCGTATATCTATCTTCTTGAGGGGAGTAGTATTGTCAGTGACCCGTGGTCCAATCATTAGCATGGCTTAGAGTTTTTGGGTTTTGTAATGAAGGAACAGATGAGCCAGGTCATTAGCATATTTATCAATCAGGTCAATGCGCTTGTATTTCTTGTTTTTATAGACCACCTCATCATCCAGGTAATCATGCATAGCCTGTACAATAATTCTACGCCCTAGTTGCTCTAACCAGTAGGTCCCATCTTCTTTTATTGTGTAAAAATCCTCATTAATAGCCTCTTGCATAGCCAGGTGTACGACAACGAATTCGGCCCACACACGGAATTTTTCTATAACGTCAAACGTGAGCACAGGACGGTTGTAATCCTCACGGTGAAGAATACCAATATATGGATCAACTCCTGCGCGGATAAGCGCAGCCTCAATCTTGCCGTAGAGTATGCCATAAGCATAATTGAGCATTGCGTTAAACACATCGCGGGCAGGATGCTGCGTGCGTTCCCCGAACCTATACTGCTCAGGCAGAATCAGGTTTATTGCACTGAAATACTGCCTGTTAGCCGAGCCTTCCCAGCCTCTCAGGCTTGCCGCTACTTCGGAGATAATATCGCCTTTGACGGAGTCAATCTTTGTTTTATAGTCTGTCAGGCGGTTAATTATGGTATCAAATTGCTTGGCAGTGGTCTCATCCTCTGGGTAAAAGCTCAGGAGCAGTGCAATCTGGTTGTCAATTTTCTCCTTAAGTATGCCTTTTATCCACTTTACTGCCTGGGGAGAGAAAGTAAAGTTTAGCTGCTTGCGACGAATCGTGGCAACACCACCTATTTTAGGACTCCATACACGTGCCTTGGGCTTGCCAATCTTGTCCATAAAAATTATGTCAATTGAATTCTCAATAGCAAGCAATATGGCATCAGAGCTAATAAGGGCACCTTTGTAAACGATGATTGATGTGACTTTCTGTGGGTCAATGGCATGCTTTGAACCGTCTTTGTAGATAACTAGCATTTTATCTTTGCGCAGGAGGGAGGTGCCATAAGAATTAAGCACAATATTCATGCTACTATAAATTTTATATTTACTTACCAGTAAATATAATAAAATCATAAAAAACTATCAATGCTTGTTTAATTACATCATGTACTAAGTCTTATGGGAAATTTGATTATAAAACAAAATATTTGAGATTCGAAAAATATTTCTAATTTTGTTAGTAGTGATTTTAAAGAAATTTTAGATATATGCCCAGGACCATAAGAATCCTAACCATAGTATTTGAACCAGAAATAAAGGGCGGGCAAGTGCGTAAGTTCCGTGGTGCAATAATAAATAAAGTTGGAAGGGAATGTATTTTGTTTCACAACCACCTGGACGACAAGGAATACAATCATCGTTATCCGCTTATACAGTATAAACGCATACGCCGTCATGCTACTATCGTTTGCATAGAAGAGGGTGTGGATGAGATTTACCGCTTATTCAACCAGCCTGACTGGAGAATGAAGATTGGTGAGGATGAAGTAGAACTTAGGATAAAGCAACTTAAGGTTAACAAGTACACAATGAACGTTTGGGATAAGTATTTTGACTACCGTATTTTTAATTGGATGGCTCTAAATAGCAAGAATTATCACCTATATAACCAGCTTGAATCATTGGCAGATAAGGTTAAATTACTCGAAGGTATACTAATAGCTAATATGATTTCGTTTGCCAAGGGAGTAGGCTGGACAATACCTCATGATAAAAAAATAGAAGTAAAAATCAAGCAGATTGTAAATAAAAAGGTCGTGAATTTTCGTGGAGCTCTGTTCACTGCTTTTGATATAGATTTTAGTACAAATGTTTTTCTGCCGGAGAATATAAGCCTTGGGAAAGCCGCAAGTCACGGTTTTGGAATGATACGCCGGTTGAAAAAAAATAAACCACAACAAACTATCAAAAAATGACTTTATGTTGACGCTTGATTCACAATTAAATGAAGGCAAATACAAAGGACTGACGGTGCGCCAAATTTTATCGGAAGATCCACATTTCCTTTATAATAAATATTTAGTGGATCCTGATTTTGATTTTCACCTTGATGTGATGCGCGCTATGGAAAAAAAAGGCTTTAATATGAGACGTGCAACATTGCTACGGATGAAGACAATAAATGTAGATATCTAGCCTATTGATTATCTTCTGTTAATAGATTACCAAAGCCGTATTTGTTGAGCCTTCCTAGTCCAATACATCCAGGCAACATTATATTGGCCCTGAAACGTATATCAAAAGGTTTTAACATAGTGTTGTACAATAACCTGGTAGGCCTTTCCTCGAAAGAAATGAGCTCCAGGGAAAGATTTTTTTGAAACTCTTCCTTGTCCACGTTAACAAACCGGAAAAATTGGCTAATATGGCGCTTAACAAAACGTCTTAAATAGTCTTTTTGCAAATCTGGGTGCCCGTCCAATGACCTAAAACTAACATATGATGCTGTGTGGAAAGGTATATAATTGTTTATTTTGTATACAAACATAGAATCAACAAACTCCGGTTCGTAATTCTTGACATATAATTGCTTTATTTTAAGCTCTTCGTTAATATCTTTTATGATCATCGTAGACATATCACTATTTATGATCTTATCAATAAATTTTATCCCATAGTTATTAAAAGCTATTACAAAAAGGTTTTTTTCAAAAATTTTGAATTTAATAGCAGGAT
>JALWNS010000350.1 GCA_027083655.1 Bacteroidales bacterium
CACCTGCACCATTATAAAGGATTATAGTCGATAATTCTTGAGCTGAAAAAGGGACTGTTGTCGGCTGAAATGTTATTAGTGTCCCCTTTATTATTCTTGTTGTTGTTTTTTATAAATATTTAGCAGGTGGCTTAGCCGCTGTTTGATCATTTGGGTATTCTTTTTTTACTTTGTTGAAAAAAATAAACCTAAAGGATATGCTACACGATAACTTTGTCTTTCGCCATATTGGTCCTAATGAGCATGAAATCCATGAGATGTTATCTTTTCTTGGATTTGGTTCGCTCGAAGAAATGATGGAGCAGATCATTCCCCAAAACATTCTGCAAAAAAAATCACTTACACTTGACACACCAATGAGTGAGTACGAGATACTCAACCACTTACGCGAACTTGGTAAGAAAAATAAACTCTACCGCTCATTTATTGGTATGGGCTATTATGGAACAATGATGCCACCAGTTATACAACGCAATGTATTAGAAAATCCTGCATGGTACACATCATATACTCCATACCAGGCAGAAATATCACAGGGCCGAATGGAAGCCCTTCTCAACTTTCAGACAGCTATTGTAGAGCTAACTGGTATGGAGATAGCTAATGCATCTTTGTTAGACGAAGCTACAGCAGCAGCAGAAGCTATGTCTATGATTTACAACCTCCGGACTTCTAAGCTAAAAAAAGCAGGAGCCAACCGTTTTTTTGTTGACGAAAAAGTTTTTCCACAGACCCTGGCAGTTCTGGAAACGAGAGCAGAGCCTTTTGGTATTGAAATAATCATAGGAGATTTTCGTAAGTTTAATTTTGATGATACTGTCTTTGGTGCATTGATACAGTATCCCAATAGTGATGGAGAGATAGAAGACTATAAAGATTTTGTTCAACAAGCCCATGAGAGTGAAGCATTAGTTGCAGTTGCTGCTGACCTGTTGGCACTGAGCATACTTGTTCCTCCTGGACAATGGGGTGCAGACATTGTACTTGGCACAACACAAAGATTTGGTCTGCCTCTGTCATACGGCGGTCCACATGCCGGTTATTTTGCTACCAAGATGGCGTATGTACGAAAAATGCCCGGACGTATAATAGGCATTTCAAAGGATCGCTTTGGTAATCCAGGACTGAGAATGACATTGCAAACACGCGAGCAACATATACGCCGAGAAAAAGCAACATCCAACATCTGTACTGCACAGGCCCTGTTGGCAAATCTTTCTGGTTTTTATGCTGTCTATCACGGCTATGAAGGTCTACGTAATATTGCCTTTAAAGTACACGCCAAAGCAGCTACTTTAGACAGAGAAATAAGAAAACTAGGTTATGAGCAAACGAATAAAAACTACTTTGACACACTAAAGGTAAAACTCCCAGCTGGCATAAGCCAGGACAAAGTAAAAGCTATAGCACTCGAACATAAGGTTAACCTTCGCTATTTTGACGATAATCGTTATGTCGGTATTTCTGTAGACGAACTGACCACAGTAGAAGAATTAAATATTCTAGTCGAAATTTTTGCCAAGGCTGCCAACCATGACATTAAAGAAAAAATCTTTAGCCTTCAGGATATAGAAACATTTGATAGCAAGTTTGAACGTACAGACAAATTCATGCAACAGGATATATTCAAGAAATACCGTACCGAGACAGAGATGATGCGCTATATCAAACGTCTTGAACGTAAAGACATAAGTCTGGCGCATAGCATGATAGCATTAGGTTCTTGCACGATGAAGCTCAATTCTGCTGTTAGTATGCTTAGTCTAACAGATCCACATTGGTCAGATATACATCCTTTTGTTCCACAGGATCAGGCACAGGGTTATAAAGAGCTTATCGAAGGCCTCAGAAAAGACCTTATGGCAATAACAGGATACTCAGATATTTGCTTCCAGCCAAACTCAGGAGCAGCAGGAGAATATGCAGGATTAATGGTCATCCGAGCTTATCATATGGATCAGGGACAACCAGAGCGTAATGTTATGCTCATACCTGCATCTGCACATGGTACTAATCCTGCTAGCTCGGCCATGGCAGGAATGAAAGTGGAAGTTATCCGCACAGACAGCAATGGTAATATAGACATAGAACATCTTAAGGAACGTGCGGAAGCTAATAAAGACCGTCTGGCAGGTTTTATGGTTACATATCCATCAACACATGGTGTATTTGAGCAGCAGATTAAACAGATGTGCGATATTATCCACCAGTATGGCGGGTTGGTATATATGGACGGAGCCAATCTAAATGCAATGATTGGTTATACTAACCCTGTTTATATAGGCGCAGATGTAGGACACCTTAACCTGCATAAGACTTTCGCTATACCTCATGGTGGTGGAGGACCTGGTGTTGGGCCTATTGGTGTGGTTGAGAAGCTAAAACCTTACTTGCCGTCTCATCCTGTAATAAACACGGGACGTAGTGATAAAGCTGTCAATGCTATAGCTGCCTCTCCATATGGTAGCCCATTAATTCTAACCATTTCGTATGCTTATATCAAAATGATGGGGGGTGTAGGACTAAAAAGGGCTTCAGAAGTTGCAGTATTGAACGCTAATTACGTAGCGAAGAAACTAGAACCTTATTACCCCATAGTGTACAAAGGCGAAAAAGGATGGAATGCTCACGAGGCAATCTTAGATATACGTCCGTTCAAGCATAGTTTAGGAATAACGGAGATTGATGTAGCAAAACGTTTAATGGACTTTGGGTTCCATGCTCCGACAGTGTCTTTCCCAGTTGTAGGAGGACTGATGATAGAGCCCACAGAAAGCGAGTCAAAAGAAGAGCTAGACCGTTTTATACAGGCCATGAAAAAGATTTACGAAGAGATAATGGCTATCAAAGAAGGAAAAATGGACAAGGAAGATAACCCTCTCAAGAATGCGCCACATCCAGAATTTGAGTTAGTAGCAGATGAATGGACACATAACTACCCACGTGAACAGGCAGCATATCCTGCAGAGTTTGTCAGATATAACAAATTCTGGATACCTGTATCAAGGATTAACGATGCTTGGGGTGACCGCAACGATATAACAGTGTCTAAAACAAAAAAAGAATTAAAAGAGATTCTGGATAAATAGATAATAGTATCCACTA
>JALWNS010000351.1 GCA_027083655.1 Bacteroidales bacterium
AGCTGCCGTTCACGCAGGTTGGAGAGGCACTGCAAAGCTTATAACCTTTAAAGCAATACAAAAAATGAAAGACGGCTACAACTCCCGTCCTCAGGATATAGTTGTTGCTATTGGTCCATCAATAGGGCCATGTTGCTATGAGGTTGGCGAAGATGTTTTACAGGCCTTTGAATATTCACACGCCAAAAAAGCCCATGATTTCTTTTTAAACAAGCAGGGGAAATTATATCTAGACCTGTGGAAAAGTAATAAATACCAGCTTTTGCAGGCAGGTATCGATGAGAAAAATATAGACCATCTGGCCTTTTGTACATCGTGTAATAATGACAAATTTTACTCTGCACGGCAAGGCGATAGCGGCCGCCAGATCGCAGGTATAATGATTAAACCATCTAACAATGGTTGACCCCGAAAAAATATGGAATGACGAACTTAATAGCTTTAGGATATTTCTAAAATTTGAGAAAAACTTAGCATACAACTCTATCAAAGCCTATCTACAGGATGTCTCGCGCCTGATGCAGTATTTCCTTGACATTGAGCAGAAAAAAATCAGCCCTTATGAGGTGCACATGGAGGATATACAACGCTTCCTTACCTATCTATACGAAATGGGCGTGAGCGAAAGGACACAGGCACGTATGCTCTCAGGGATAAAAGGATTTTACAAGTATCTGATCAATACAGATGCAATGGCCCATAACCCAACTATTTTGCTGGAGAGCCCCAAATTCCAAAGAAAACTACCACAAGTGCTTAACGTCGAAGAGATTGACATGATAATCAATAGTTTTGACCTGGCAAAAAAGCACGGACAACGCAACAGGGCTATAGTAGAGACGCTTTATAGCTGTGGTCTGCGTGTCTCTGAGCTTGTTAACCTTAGGATCTCAGACCTTTTCTTTGACGAAGGATTTGTGCGCGTCACGGGTAAGGGCAACAAGCAACGGCTCGTACCTATTAGCGGGCGTGCCATTGACGAGATAACCACATATCTTACTGACTATAGGCCACTTTATCCAATCAATCCAAAATATTCTGACATCATTTTTCTCAACAACCGGGGAGAGAAGCTCACGCGTAATATGGTTTTCATAATAATAAAAAAAGCCGCCGCACAGGCAGGCATACAGAAAAAAATAAGTCCGCACACACTACGTCATAGCTTTGCTACCCATCTAATAGACGGTGGTGCGGACTTACGTTCTGTGCAACAAATGTTGGGTCACGAATCTATCCTGACGACAGAGATTTACACACACATTAGCAAAGAACACCTGAGGGAAACACTGCTTTTATACCATCCTCATTCCCGCGCACGAAACAGTCAATAACACTGGTTTTAGAACGAGCTATTCATCTTGCGCAGGAATTCTGCATTATCACTCGTATCACCCATGTGCTCCTGCAAGAACTGCATCGCTTCCTGGGGTGTCATATCTGCCAGTAACGAACGACGCAATACCCATACACGGTTGAGTGTCTCCTGGTCAAGCAAGAGCTCTTCGTGACGTGTACCAGAAGCATTAATATCTATTGCCGGGAAAATTCGTTTATTAGCAAGCTTACGGTCAAGTACCAATTCCATATTTCCTGTTCCCTTGAATTCTTCGAAGATAACCTCATCCATCTTAGACCCTGTATCAATCAAAGCAGTAGCAACGATAGTGAGGGAACCACCATTTTCAATATTACGCGCAGCACCGAAAAACTTCTTTGGTTTCTCCAAAGCAGTGGCTTCCATACCACCAGAAAGCACACGGCCACTGGACGGGGTTATAGTATTGTAAGCACGAGCCAAACGTGTGATAGAGTCGAGCAAGATAACAACGTCGTGGCCAACCTCAACAAGGCGTTTTGCCTTTTCGATGACCATCTCGGCTACTTTAACATGGTGATCTGCAGGCTCGTCAAATGTAGCAGATATAATTTCGGCACGTGGCACACTGTTTTTCATGTCTGTTACTTCCTCAGGGCGCTCATCAACCAGAAGAACGATCAAGTAAACCTCAGGATGATTATCGACTATAGCATTAGCCAGCTCCTTGAGCAAAAATGTTTTACCTGTCTTTGGCTGGGCCACGATCAGTCCGCGCTGACCTTTGCCGATAGGGGCAAACAAATCAATAACCCTCATTGACAGGTTATTATGTCCATTACCTGTGAGATTAAACTTTTCATCCGGGAATGTAGGCGTAAGAAAATCAAAAGCCACACGCTCTCGGATAACATCCGGCTCTTTGCCACAGACACGTTCTACCTTAATCAGTGGGAAAAATTTCTCATTATCTTTTGGTGGACGGATACTACCACAAACAGTGTCACCAGTCTTGAGGCCAAATCTCTTGACCTGGGACATTGACACATAAATATCATCTGGAGAAGGGAAATAATTATAAGCTGCCGACCGCAAAAATCCATAACCTTCGTTTTCGATAATCTGTAATACACCACAGTTGCGTATCAAGCCCACTTCATCAAAAATGCGGTTATTCTGTTGTTCATACTGGCGCTGGCGCTGTTGCTTATTCTGGTAATATTTCTTTTGCTGTTGAGGCTGTTGGGGCTGCTTCTGTTGGGCTTGTTGCTGTTGTGCCTTTTGCTGCTGTTGCTGTTTAGGCTGCTGCTTTTCTTGTTCTTTTTCCTTAACTTTTTCTTGAGGCTTCTTGGCTTCTTTCTTAACCTGCTTTTTATCCGCAACAGTCTTGGATGTATGTTTTTGGGCCTCTAGCTGTGGCTCTTGCTCGGCCACATCACCGATTTTTGTATCCACATTGGCAATCAACTCTTTAGCTTGATCCAGCACTTCCTGTGCATCTTTCACCACTTCTTTAATCTTCTCGGACTCTGCTTTTGACTTATCTTTTTTCTCTGTTTTTGTCTTAGTCTCTGCTGATTTTTGTTTTTTCTTTTCTATAATCTTCTCACTCTCCCTGAGGGATGAAACATCCAGAATTTTGTAAATCAAGTCTTTTTTACGCAGGGTAGAAATTCCTTTAATACCGAGCTCTTTTGCAATAGCTTTAAGTTCAGATAAAGTCTTTTCTTGCAGTTCGTTAAGGTGATACATTGAATAGTCCTTTTTATTTTGTAGATAAGAA
>JALWNS010000352.1 GCA_027083655.1 Bacteroidales bacterium
TACTTGCTGGTCCGATGCTCGGATACCTTACTATGCACGAGACCGTAGTCTGGCTACAGACTAAGGGCCCTGCAGAGATTCAAATAGCATATTACCCCCTTGACAAAGATGGTAAAATCACCGATACACTATGGTCTGATAAAATTAAGACATGTAAAAGTAAAGCTTTCACAGCGCATATAAATCTTGATAAAATAAAGCCTGCAACTGTATATAAGTATGATGTTTTTATCAATGGAAAAAAAATTAACCTTGGATTTCCTACACAATTTAAGACCAAAGCAATATGGAAATACCGGACAGATCCTCCAGACTTTAAAGTAGCAGCAGGGAGTGGAACATACATAAATGACGAGCCGTGGGATAGGCCCGGAACTCCTTACGGTGGTGACTATGAGATTTACCGTTCTATTTACCAGAAACATCCAGACATTATGCTATGGCTCGGGGATAATGTCTATCTGAGGCAAAATGAATGGAATTCGTGGACAGGTATGGTATACCGTTATACACATGACCGCCAACTAGCCGAGCTACAACCATTATTGGCTAATACATTCAATTATGCTATCTGGGATGATCATGATTATGGCCCAAACAATAGTGATGCATCTTTCCCCTTTAAAGATATGGCCCTGGAAGTATTTAGACTCTTCTGGGCTAACCCTTCGTACGGTGTCGATGGCCATCCTGGAGCCTATACTTACTTCAACTGGAATGATGTGGATTTCTTCCTTCTTGACAACCGTTATTACAGGGACCCAGATCTATTAAAATCAGACGGCTATAAAACACAGCTAGGTAGATACCAGCTCGAATGGCTCAAGAAAGCCCTTGTCTTCTCTAATGCCTCTTATAAAGTAATCGTTATTGGAGGCCAATTCCTTAATACTGCAGGTGTGTATGAAACTTATACGAATTATGGCTTTGAAAAAGAACGTCAAGAAATTATTGATTGGATTTACAAACAAAAAATTTATAATGTAATCTTCATCACAGGTGACAGACACCACACAGAAATGAGTATACTTAAAAAAGATGGACAACCAACAATATATGATATTACATTATCACCCCTAAACTCACGTCCTAATAAACATGCCGTCAATGAAGTAAACAGGCTGCGTTTGCCTGGTACATTAGTAACTGAGAGAAACTTTGGAATAATAGAGTTTACTGGGCCTAGAAACGATAGAAAGGTAAATATTACTGTCTACGATGCCAACGGAAAAGAAATATGGAACTACATGATTAGCCAGGAAAAACCTAAGAGGAAAGAACACTAACCATAAAACTTTCAAAAGTCTTTATACTTCTTTTGCTTTTTACAATCCATTTTTTCCAAAAAAGGCAAAGACCTAAAGGTCTTTGCCTTTTTTTCTATATATCCAGTCAAAACACAAGATTTCCTTACTTTCAATTTTTCTTTTTCCTGTCTGTCAAGAGGGTCACCAATATAGCTGTCAACAAGGCTACTACAAATGTCATTACACGTGCTGTCATCACTTTCTCTTCCAGACCTGTACTTATCCATACAATAGTAAAACTAATACCCACTACAATAGTTGCAATTGTGGCTATTCCATTAAACCTCTTCCAGAACAAAGACAACAGTATTATCACCGAAAAAGTACCTCCAATACCTGCCCATACATAACTCACCAGATCAAAAACAAACTTTGATACCACCTCTGAACGTTGCGATAAGAATGCCACACCCAATGCAATAATAGCCAATACAGCTGTTGAATAACGTGCTAGCTTAAGTTTATGTTTTTTATCTGTACTACGCTTTGAGAGTATATTTTCTGCTAGCTCTGTAGATGACAAAATCAATAAAGAATCTGCCGTTGATATCATTGCTGCGATAGCACCAGTTATCAACAATGCTGCGATATATGGCGGGAAAATTTGCAACAAGACCTTAGGCATGACATATTCACGGTCGGCCAGCGTGTCAGGCCCAAAAATAGCAATACCAATCCACCCCAAAGCTAGCGCACCAATATATGCTATTATAGTCCAAGCAACCCCAATATTACGCCCAATTTTAGCTTGCCGTTGATCTCTTATTGACATGAAACGTGTAGTTAGCTGGGGCATACCTCCAAAATAACCAAACATCCAAGACAGGCCTGCAATTGCCAGTCCCCATTGAAAACCATTAGCTCCTTTTATAAAAGCTGTGTAGCTTGGCCCTGCAGATTTTAAAGCATCTGTTATTGAATGGGCATACACATCCGGGTTATTCTTGATATACATGAAACCAACAATCGGGCCTATAATCAATGTTGTTATCATTATTATTGCCTGCACAACATCTGTGTATACAACACTACGAAAGCCACCGAAAATTGTATAAGGGATAATAATTGCTGCAGTGATAAGCATACCATATTCTGGCTTTAGATGAAACATTGTGAACAAAGTCTTTCCGCCTGCAACAAACTGGGCACCAACATAAAAGAAAAAGAAAAAAACAATAGTTAGACTGCTAAGCACACGGATGATATGACCGTGGCTTTCGTGGCGTTTGGCCAAATAGTCTGTAAAGGTCTGAACATCATAATTGTGGGCTTCTTTCTGCAAGCGCCAGGCCAACACAATCCATGCAAATATAACCCCAAATACACAACCTATAGCAGTCCATATTTCCATAAGACCCGTAGCATAAGCTGCACCAGGTAAACCTAACAAGGCCCAGGCTGATTCCCCAGTAGCACGCTCAGATAGTGCTGCTGCCCATCCGGGTAGTATTCTACCTCCAATAGAGTAATCTGTAGAGGATTTTACTTTCATGCCCTGATATACTCCCCAGGCTATCAAAAAAGTCATGTAAATAACCATTACGATAAGCATCTGACTCTCAGGCAACATATCCAGATTTTTTAAATTTGTTAACAAATTTAAAAATTTATTTTTTACAATGCTAATAACCTTTAGCCTACGATCTTTCGTAATATCAGAAACCCATCACGTACAGGCAAGACAAGCCTCTCCACACGTTCGTCGTTCCTGACAAATTCATTAAATTCCAAAACTCCCCTGGTGTAAGTATCAGATGGCTCAATTGGTTCA
>JALWNS010000353.1 GCA_027083655.1 Bacteroidales bacterium
GAATAAAGCCCCCTCAAGCTTCCACACCAGTTTCCCTCTGGTGTGGAAGCTTGAGGGGGCTTTATTCATGGATGTGGGTAATATCTGGGCGATAAATAATAATGACACACGTGAGGGCGCTGTATTCTATTTTGACCAGTTCTACAAGCAATTGGCTATAGGTTCTGGTGCAGGTCTGCGATTGAATTTTAATTTTTTCGTCATGCGTGTGGATATAGGTGTCAAGCTTTATGACCCGGCCGCACCGTTAGGACAAAGGTTTATTCCTACCTCGCGGCCATACACACGTGATGATTTTGTGCTTAATGTTGCTATTGGTTATCCATTCTGATTACTGTTCACTAAGACGTTTGATTTCTTGGTATACCATATCACGTAATTCCTCCACGCTCATTCTGGCAATTTGTTCTTTACTAATGGGTCTGCCGAAATTAACTTTTATTTTAACCGGTTGTATCCAGAAATTTGTCATTGGGCTCAGGTCATTAACATTAACAAAACCGACAGGAACCAGGTCCACTCCAGCTTCTTTGGCGAATTTAAAAGGTATTTTCTTAAATCGCTGAAGTTTACCATCGCGTGACCGTGTGCCCTCGGGAAAGACTATGATTGAAATTTTTTCTTTTTGTATGCGTTTGGCAGCCTGTAGGTAACTATTCCACGAAGCTTTGGGGTTTGTACGGTTGATAGGTATTTGACCATAAGCTTTTATTACCAATCCATATATTGGCCATTTGAAATGAGTGTGTGCTTCGAGGGCTGCGACGTAGGAAGGGAAGGAAGCGCCTGCTACGAACACATCCCAGAAGCTAGTATGATTGGCCATGAAGATATATGGCTTTTTTTTGTCCAAAGGTTCCTGGTAGGTTATCTCGAGCTTGATAAACAGTAAGCGGAAAGCAAGGCGGAAAAGGGCTGATATGATAGGGAAAGTTTTTTGCGGTTTAAAGAAAGGCCGTAATATCAATTGAACAATAAATATCAACACAACCATTATAAAGCCGGCAATGTACATGTAGATTGATACAAGTTTTTTCATGATTAAGATTTTAGTAATTCATCAACAATTGTATAAATAATATCTGGTTCAAAGCCACGATTGGCTGCGAAAGTTATTAATTTTTGTTTTAAGGCAAATGGATCTGTTGTTTTAATTGTGTCTTTTTTACGTATAAGTAGTTTTCTGAGAGTGTTTTTATATTCTTCAATATCAATTTCTTCTAAAGCAAGGGAGATAATATCCGATGGAATATTTTTCTGTCTGAGGTGGTATTCAATTTTTCTTTTGCCCCAGCCATTAAGATAGAATTTGTCGTGGACAAAGCTTTGGGCATATCTTTGATCATCGATAAAACCTTGATCTGTCAAGTAATCTATTATCTGGGTGTGAAATTGCTCTGGTACCTGCCATTTGTAAAGCTTTTGTCTCAGGTCATGTGTGCAGGTCTCATACCGTGCGCAGTAACGTGCTGCTTTATTTAGATAAGGCTTAATGTCCATGTCTAATTATTAATAAAGTAGGAAGTATTTTTATTTTTTGCGAAGCTGCCACTGCCAGTAAAAATAAGGATAAACAGGGATAATTGCTTCAATAGCTTCGTTAATGTCTGGCAGAAAAATATACAGCCCAATCAGTTCCATGCGGAAATGTCGTAGAAATCCATGCCTGTTTTTATAAAAAGGAGCCAGGCGGAAACCGTAAGCTAATTGCCGTTTGTGCGGTATATTGTCCAGATAGACAAAAGTAGTACCATAAGAGGCTGTTGCATGCATACTAATCCATGGCTTGGGTCTATAATCGATGCTAACATTGAAATCAGGCTCCAGGGTCCAAGGGTAGAATTTTTCTATATCTTGTGTAGAATCACTGGAATGAAAATACAGGTTTTCGGAGTAAGTAAGACCCACAGAGAAATGAAAGTGTAAAATACTGTTGGCTTTGTAGCTAAAATTTAGATGATTAAACCAGCTGTTTCCTTTTCTTCGCACAACAGGATTTGGATAATTAGACTGGTAAACATCTTGCCACAAATGATGGTACATTGTCTCAAAAGCAATAGATGGCAATAAACCCCGTTGATCTGCCAATTTAAAACGTAGATTTATGCTAGGAATGGGCAAATGGGGTGGCATAAACAAACCACCAATTAAAGGCAACAGGTCTATCTCCATTGTAATCTTATCACTCAGTCCATACCATGCCCAGCTTGGCAGTGGTAAAGTAAAAGGGGACTGATTGAAAATAAACTCTCCTTTGCGTAAAGTATAAGCAGTAAAGGCATCTGCAGGATGTAAAAAAGTTTCCCCTTGTAGTCCTCTGATAGAAGCGTTCTGTGCTTTTGCCATGAATGTCAATACACACAGGAATAACGTATAAAAAAGAGGCCTGGCCATGACAAAAGGAAATTATCCCATATTGCTTATCTGTTCGAGCTTATTAATGTCTAAAATTTTAATTTTTTTCCCTTCTAGCTCAATAACACCCTCGTGAACAAAGTTATAAAGCGTGCGTATTGCGTTAGAGGTGGTCATGTTAGACAGGCTAGCCAGATCATCCCTGCTCATTCTGACTTTAATAGTCTGGTTGTCATCCTCGAAGCCAAAAGTTTCTATCAATAATAGAAGGGATTCTGCCAGGCGGCCCCGTAGATATTTTTGGGTAAGTGATACTGTTCTACTCTCTGATTGACCCAGCTCGTCGGCTAACATTTTGATAATCTTAAGATTGAATTGACAATTCCGGTTCATTACTTCATAGAGAGCATTCTTTTCTATAATGCAGACCGTAGACTCCTCAAGGGCAACAGCTGAAGCATTGTAGTATTCATCTGCAAACAGGGCTCGATAGCCAAGAAATTCACCTGTTTTAACAAGGCGTATGATTTGTTCCCTGTGTCCAATACCTTCCTTGCAAAGCTTTGCTTGTCCCCTGGCTAGATATATCAATCCTGTAGGTTTGAAGCCTTCTTTAAAAATTGTTTCGTTGCGTTTGTATGTTATGCATGTAAGGTTAGATCTGAGTAAATCTTTCTCTTCTTCTGTTAAAATACTAAAAATAGAGTCTTTATTATCTATACA
>JALWNS010000354.1 GCA_027083655.1 Bacteroidales bacterium
ATTTTAGTCTTGTTGATACTGCATATTACAACTTAAAAGGTGTGATGTGGGCTTTTGTAGACTATTGGCCCAAGGATATGCAAAATTTATATTACCAAATACTTGACAATGTAGATACACTTGTGCTTAGACAAAAGATATTACTAGGCCAGTTTGATAGTCCAGATGCTTTCTCAAACACCAAGTTGTTGTTTACAGCCCTTGCCCAGTTGCAGGAAGGTGGCCGGATAAAATCTTTAGAGAATAAAGTTGTCGAAGATATTGAAAAGTTGCAAGCTAACTTAACACAGATTTCAGAGGCCTATGTTAATGATATTAATGAGAAGTTACAAGGCTATAGGCGTACTATTATCTTTGGGGTCTTTGTATTCCTGATTGTTCTATCGTTTGGGATTTTTGCATTTGTCAACAGTTTGCTCTCTAATCTCAGGCGTATTAACGAGATAACAGGGCATTTATCAAAAGGCGAATTGGTTTCTATACCGTGGACCCGCCGTAAGGATGAAATAGGAAGTTTTTATTCAAGTTTAAGGGCAATAAATGAATATCTTAAAAAGGCTAGTGATTTTGCAGCTAGCCTGGCAGATAATAACTTTTCTTTTGAATTTAAACCTGCAAGTAAGAGTGATGCCCTTGGTAATGCAATGCTACGCCTTCGTGATAATTTGATAGAGGCACAGAAAGAGGCAGAATTGAGACGTATTGAGAACCAGCAGAGGCAATGGTCTTCACAAGGTATAGCAGAATTTTCCGAAATATTGCGTGAACACTCTAATGACCTTGATGAGCTGTCACGTGCAGTTATAGCCAAATTGGTTAATTATACAGTTGCTAATGTCGGTGGTATTTATATCATTAATGATGATGACCCTGATAATGTTTTAATCGAACTTAAAGCATTTTATGCGTATGATAGGCACAAATTTGTAGAACGTGTTTTTAAGCCGGGGGAGACACTTATCGGGCAATGTTATCTCGAAGGCCAGACTATTTATATGAATGATGTGCCTAAAGATTATATAAAGATAGTTTCTGGCCTGGGCTCAGATAATCCACGTAGTATCCTTATAGTACCATTGATAGTGAATGAAAAAATAATGGGTATCGTTGAGTTAGCTTCGTTTGAGGAATTTGAGCCTTATCAAATAGAATTTGTTGAGAAAATTGGAGAATCAATAGCTTCATCTATTTCTACTGTTAAGATTAATATCCGTACACAGAAGCTCTTGGAAGAGACAGCTAAAAAGTCAGAAGAGTTAGAGGAAAAAGAAGCAGAAGCACGTGAAAATATTGCCAAACTTGAACGTTCGATACAGGAACTCAAGAAGAGCCTGGATAATGAACGGAAAAAAACAGAGCATGTTCTCGAACAGAGGAACCAGCTGGAACAAGAACTTAAGCAGGTAAAAATTAAGTGTGACCAGCAGATACGAGAACGTGAAATGGAATTAGGTAATATATTGCTGGCTATCAACAATACGATTGGATTTTATATTCTTAGCTATAGTGGCGACTTTATCGAGGCAAATACATTATATCTCTCATTCCTTAAAACAACAAAAGATGATGTAATTGGAACTAAGCACCAGAGATTCATCGGTATTGATTTTGTAAACAGTGGTAACTACAAAAAGATTTGGGACGAACTTAAGTTGGGTAAGACTGTTAAGACATCTGTTCAATACTTGGTAGAAGGTAAAACCAGATATGTGAATGAAGTGTTTACCCCTGTTTTGAATGAGCAGGGTACTTTGGAAAGAGTAATTGTATTTAGCTTTGTTGAATAATTTTTAGTAATTTAGGTTTTCCAGATTCCAAATTTTCATTGAGTCATTTTATGGCGAAAAATATAGTCAGGCTAGATAAAAAAAGCTTTGAGGTATACTTTAAGCAACTTTTCCCTTCATTAACATATTATGCATACAAGTTTCTAAAAGATTACGATCTAGCTAAAGACATTGTTCACGAAGCTTTTGTTAAGCTATGGGATAATCGCAAAAAAATTGATACAGAAGGCAAAGATAAATCATACCTATACAGGTCTGTTTATAATCTTTGCCTGAAACACATTAGGGATAATAAGAAGTTGCAAAGCACCGAAGATATGTTAGAGGCAGATGTAGACCCGGTAGATTTTAATTACCAGGTCGAAACAGAGGAGTTGGAGCAAGCAATTATTAATGCAATAGAAGAGTTGCCTCCTAAAATGAAACAAGTCTTTATTCTTAGTAGGTACGATGGACTGAAATACAAAGAAATTGCAGAGCGTCTGGGTATTTCTGTCAAAACTGTTGAAGTACATATGTCAAAGGCTCTGAAATTTTTACGTCAAAAACTCCAAAATTTTATTGATACACAATAAGGTTAAATCGATATTTGTGTGTAATAATTTTGGAAACGTATTAAAAATAGCTGCATGAAGCACATTGACCCTAAATATCTTAGTCTTATTTTCAAGAAGCTTTCTGGCCAGATAAGCCCGCAAGAAAGCCATGACCTTAATAATTGGTTAAAATCAGACGAGGAGAATAAAAGGATTTACTCGGAACAAGAGCAAATATTTAACATGACTGGTGGTATTGACAAGCAGGTTTTTGATATTGATGTGGATAAAGAATGGGAGAGATTTCAATCGCGTATTTCTGGAGCAAAGGTTTTTGACCTTTATGCTTTTGTGCGGCCGGCCATGGCAGTTGCAGCTTTGATTGTCCTGTTTTTTGCGTTTTGGTTTTTATTAGGACCGCAAAAGACTTATTATGCCAAGGCACAGGATCAACAGATTGTTTTGCCCGATAGATCAATTGTTAAGCTCCGTAAAGGTAGCCGCCTGGTCGTATCCCATGGTTTTGATAAAAGTACAAGGACTGTAAAACTTAAAGGTGAGGCATATTTTATTGTTGAGCATAATATTAATAAACCTTTCAGGGTAAAAGCCAATGGGTTCATTGTGCAGGTCATGGGAACAGAGTTTTATGTTTCACAGCAGGAGAAAGAAGTATTTGTTAATAAGGGTATTGTTAAAATTGGTACTGTTAAAGATGAAGAAATTTTGAAAGCAGGACAAAGTGCAAAAATATCAGATCATACTATAGTCAAAACAAAGGTAGAGGATAAAAACCTTATTGCATGGGCTACTGGAGTATTGAATTTTGAGGATAGTCCTTTGGCTGAAGTTTTTCAAACGCTAGAGGATAATTATGGTATAAGGATTATTGTTGAGAACAAAGACATTGATACCCTCACATTAACAGCTACTTTCAAAGACAAGGATATTGACTTTATTTTGGAGGTAATAGCACAGACCGAAGGTTTCAAAGTCTACAAAACAGCTTCCAAAGTTTACGTTGTAAAATGAGGCAATGGGTTTTTACTATCTTATTGGTAATTATTTATTTAGGTGCTTGGGCACAGACAGATAAAATAATATCTGTTCAGGTACGAAACCAACAGCTTAAGGTTGTATTCGAACAGATTAGCCAGCAGACGGGATTGTATTTTTCATACAATCCCGTAATTATTAATGATAAGCAGAAAGTTACTTTCATTGCACGCAACAGAAAGGCATCTGATATTCTGGCAACTTTGAGTTCTGAGTTAGGTCTGACATACAGAATTGTAGATAATAATGTTATTATCCGCCCTGCCCAGGTCCAGGTAGAGCCAGCTCCAACGCATAAGCAAGTTATTACAATTAGCGGGTTTGTGTTGGATTCGGCGTCAGGGGATGTTATTATAGGCGCCGCTATCTATGTTGATAAAAAGCTTGTGGCTCTAAGTAATGAATATGGATTTTTTTCTTTCAGGACACAGGCAGGGCAACACCTGATCGAAGCTAGCTACATAGGCTACACGCGTTTTGCCAGGACATTAAACGTTTCCAGGTCGCGCCAGCTGACAATCAGGCTTGCCGTCAATTTGCAGAACCTGGACTTTGTTGTAGTAACACCAGAAGATAATACGAAGCCTATTAACCACAATAGTCTGGATTTTTTCAATATGCCCCGTAGTGTGATTAACCGTAATCCGGCATTAGGAGGGACATATGATGCATTACGCAGTCTGCAGGCAATACCTGGCTTTAATTTTTACGGCGATGGGTCAATGATTTTCCATGTCAGGGGAGGAGACCGTAGCCAGAACCTCATACTCATCGATGATGCACCACTTTTTAACCCTTCGCATATGTTGGGCTTTTTCTCAGCTATATCACCTTGGGCGGTCAGTGATATCCGTGTGTACAAGAGTGATCTGCCTGAGCAGTATCCTGGCCGTGTGTCATCGGTAATTGATATACGTATAAAGCAGGGGGATTTCTATAAGACACATGTTAATGGAGAGATTAGCCCGATACTTACTGCATTGACAATAGATGGCCCGGTAGCCAAGGAGAAAAGCTCTTTTATGGTTTCTACCCGTATGTCAAATATTAACTGGTTTCTGGAAAACCGCCAGAGCTTTCTTAACCTTGGCTTTGTTGATATGCATACAAAGTTTAATCTGCGCCCTGATAAGAAAAATAAATTTTCAGTGTCATTGTTTTATAGCTATGACAATGTCAATCTTTCGCGTGATTTTATGGCATCGAAGGTGTGGTGGAGGAATGTGGCAGGTACTTTTCGTTGGAATCATGTGTTTTCCTCTCGATTGTTCCTGAATACCACTATTTTTACAGGACAGTACTCGTATTTTTTGCAGTTTGAGGCAGATACTGTTAACCTGTTTAACTCTGCTATTACGTCCACGGGATTGAAAGAAGATTTTTCATACAAGGTATCCAATAATAATGTGCTAAAGTTTGGAGGAGGCTTCACATATTACTATTTCAATCCAGCTAATATAAATAACCTGGCTTATATCCCTACCCAGAATGCAATGTATTATTACATTTATCTGGGAGATAAATGGATACTATGGGACAGGTTGAAAATCCATTTCGGGCTGGTAGCACATCGTTGGGATAACATGGGACCGACGATTGTTTACTATTATAGTGATACACATCAGTTTCTGGGTGCAGATACAGTTGGTGTGCAGGTATTTAATACGTATTATGCCCTCGACCCAAGAATGAGTATATCTTACGCTTTGACACCCCGATCTATAGTAAAGTTATCGTATGGCAGTTATTCGCAATTTTTACATTTATTGTCCAATTCAATAAGTCCTTTTACCACAGTAGAAGCTTGGTTCCCGGCAAATAATAATATTTTACCACAGAAAGCCAAGCAGGTTAGCCTGGGCTATTATCACAAAGGAGTGTCGGACTTTTCTGTGGAGATTTATGCAAAGAAAATAACAAATATACCTCACTTTGCTGATTTTGCTACTCTCTTGTTCAATCCGTATATTGAAAGCAAAGTGCGCATGGGATATAATTTCGCAGCAGGTATCGAGCTGTCATTGCACAAGAACAGGGGTAATTTTAACTATTGGTTGTCATACACATACGGCCGTGTATTTATGAAAATTCCAGAGCTTTTTGGTGATTATTGGCTCTATACATCTTATGACAAGCCACATAGCTTGCTTCTGAGCCTTATGTACAAGAAAGACAGGTTTAATTTTGGAGCTAACTGGACTTATACCTCTGGTAATAGATATTCTGCGCCAATAGGATACTATAAGGTTTTGGATCATTATGTCCCGATATACTCATATCCTAATAATGCGCAATTACCGCCTTATCACAGGCTGGATGTTTATATAACATGGCACATTAACAAGGGTACTCACAAGAAATTTAATCATTATCTTACTCTCTCATTATTTAATATTTATGGCCGGAAAAATCCTGTTATGGTCAATTTCAACAAGGTCGAGGGAGATGATAATTTCTTTTATGTCCAGGGTAATTATGTTTATGAGTATGAGCTAACACCTGCATATTATTATTTTCTTCGTTATATTCCGTCTTTGTCATACAGGTTTAAGTTTTAGTTTATGCCCAGAAAAGGTTTTTATTACATATTCATTGTAGTTTTTGTAATAACGATAGTTGGATGTGAGGCTCCATTTCCTTATCAGCCAGAACAGAGTGAAAAATTGGTTGTGGTCGAAGCATTATTGACAAATCAGTTTAAATACCAGACTGTTAAGTTGAGCTATTCGGTGGCGACAACGCAGGATACAATAGATCCCATTAGTGGAGCAACAGTTGTTGTTGAGACGAAAAATTCTCGTATCTTTTTCGACGAATCAGATAGTCTGCCAGGGTTGTATATATCGCGAATAAGGTTTGCAGCGACCATTGACAGGGTATATAGATTGTACATAGTGGTTAATGATAAAGTTTATACTGCTTTTACCGGTGTGATGCCTGTTCGTCTCATGGACAGTTTGAAATATGAGTACATACCGGAAAAGGATCTTTACCGGATATCGTATGTAGCTCCAGTTTTTGACCCTTTCGAGGCTGCTATGTATGAGCTAAACCTGAATTGGTCGCATGTACCAGGCTATGAGAATAAACCATACGATAGTACACATGCCAGGATGTATTTTTACACACTCAGGACTATGGATGTTAATGAGCTTTTCCAGCCTTACCAAGAACAGGTATATTTCCCGAGAGGTACAGTTATAGAGGAGACAAAGTATTCTCTAACTCCTTTCTTTGAAACATATTTGCGAGCCTTGCTACTGGAGACACATTGGTCTGGATCTTTGTTTGATGTTGAGCATTGGAATCTTCCTACAAACATCGAAGGTGGGGCCATTGGATTTTTTACTGCTAGCTCTGTGATAAAAAGGGTTTATATTGTACAATAGTATCAAAATTTGCAAGATGTTAGTGTTTCTTTTGGTGTGTATCAGGCCTGCATAATACAGAAATTTAGGGTAGGCTTTTGAAAAAAATAGATTTTCAGTTTATCAAAAAGATAGCACGCCTTTAAGGCGTGCTATCTTTATAATTTTAGTTCAAAAAGGGTATTTCATCGAAAAAGCCAGGATTAATACAGTCCTTCACCTTCAAAATCAGATATTGCGTCATCACCCTGGTTCTGCCCCCTCTGTTTTTTGTAGTCATTGAGTCTTATTTCCAGAGTTGCAGAAATGTTAGGCGATTGCATTATATATTCATTAAGAGAATAAAAAGTAGGAGTATTAATCTCCGTCGAAAAACGCATTAGCTTGAATGGATCCCTTACAGAAAGTGTCAGGGAAGCCTTACGTTTGAAAAAATCTTGACGCACTGAGAAACTAGTCATAATAAAAGCTTCACGTGTACCCTGCAATGTTACAGTTGGTGCGCGATAAGATCCAACTGCTTGTAAGCGTGTATTAGTAGGGAGCATAAGCATTGCCATAAGACGCGAATTCCAAGTTAGGGTTGAGTTATCGACCTGTTGATTATCTATTTCACCTATCACCCGGTAATAATAAATGGAGCTAGAAGCATTGATCATTAACATTTTCATTAGAGATAAATTAGCAGAAAATTCGGCACCTCCTGCTATATCTTTACCGGCATTAGTCCATGTGTTAATAATAGAGTTATTGTCCCCGACTAACTGTATACGTTCAAATTTATTTTTAGTCTGGCGCCAGAATGTCTCTACCGAAAGGTAAGAGCGTTTAAAATATTTAACCACATTAAACTCATAAGAATCAGAAAAAGCAGGCAAGAGTTCTGGATTACCTTGCTGCGTTGTGTACTGGTCAACATAAGTGGGGAATGGATTTAGATACCATCCACGGGGACGTTGTACACGGCGGCTATAACTAAGCTGCATTTGCAAGGACTGCCCAAAGCGGTGGGAAATGTGTGCACTAGGGAAGAAGTCTATCCGGTTGATTTTAAATGTTTCGTTTGTGGTAAGCTGGTTGACCTGTCGGTATGTATACTCTGATCTGAGTCCCAACTGGTAATCAAACAAATTACCTAGCTTACCTGTATATGTTAAATAAGCTCCCTGAATACTACGTATCATGTCAAAGTCATTGGTAAATTCTGTTAATTCAACCCAATCCTGGGTGCCGTATTTATCGAATAGGGAAAAACTAGATTTCTGGTGGTAAACCCTGCCAACATAACCTGCCTCTAATTTTCTACCATTAGGCAACGGAAGCTCATAATCCACCTGTGCACGTAGCCGCATACCGGAGCTTTGCTCCCTCGACTCCTGGTAATAGACTTCTTGTGACAATACCTGCCAATCTTGGTCTGTAGTATCCAGCTCAGTGCCGTTGACCTTATCCGGTATATAGTTGCGTATGTCTATATATGCACGTATTTTATGTCCATTATCGTTAAATTTATGCTCATAATCAATGCTTCCCTCATACAGCAGGCCTTTACGTGTAGAATATCCATTTTGAACATAATAATTCGAAGTCAAGAGAGCATCATTGACATAAAGAAATTCAGATATTTGTGTGTTTGAGAGCATGCTAAAGCCCCGGTTACCTATTTGGCCTGAAATAGATAAAGTATTTCTGTCATTTAAATAATAGCTCAATCCGCTTTTAGCCCTCCAACCTCCAAAACCAAAAACGGTAAAACCGCTCTGGTTGTACTCTGACATTGTTGTATCACCAATAATTTTCCTCTGGCTATTAATATAAGAAGGTCGCTTCCTCTGGCTAAGATCAAAAGAAACAAAGTAATTGACTTTTGGCCGGCGGATATTAAGTATTGCATTAGCTCCTAGTGCGTTGTAATTATCATAAGAAAGTGTTACCAGTCCATTGTATCCCTTTTGTCTGCTTTGTTTTGTAATAATATTTATTATACCTGCCACTCCATCGGGGTCGTATTTAGCCGAAGGATTAGTTATAACCTCTATGCGGTCAATCTCACTTGCTGGTATTTGCTGCAGGGCTTCCCTGCCTTCCAATACTGAGGGTTTACCGTTAATAAAAACAGTGAAGTTACTGCTTCCCCTCAGAGTGACATTGCCTTGTATATCAACTTCAACAGAAGGGATATTCTCGAGGATATCAACTGCGGTTCCCCCCACAGAGGCCAAATTCTGTTTAACATGAATAACTTTTTTATCCACACGGTATTCAACATCCCGGGCAGTTGCTTCTACGACTACCTCTTCGATATTCTGGACATCTGTCTTGAGAGTTATACGACCTACCTTAACTATCCGGTTTTTTGCATCTACTTTGATACCCCTTATAATTTTCTTTTTAAAGCCAACAAACTTTGCTTCAAGAAAATAAGTGCCGTAAGGCACGTTTATTAATTGGAAACGTCCTGTAGTATCAGTTAATATGCCGCTAACAATTGTAGAATCTGACATTCTGCGCAGAGTAATAGAAGAGTATGGCACAGGTTTCTGATTTTCGTCAATTACCTGTCCCAGGATAAGCCCTTTGTTTGCTTCTAGCTCAGATGCCATCTGGGCTAAATACGAGCCTCTGTGCTTTGGCTGTTCTTGCGCCAATAGCCCTATGCTACTGATAAAGGTAAAAATTAATAAGATTGCGGTTTTTCTCATAGTATGTTCATTTTAGTGTGTTGTATCTACGATTACGGTATCGTGGATGTGTGTAATATTTATAACTATAAATTTGACAGAATTTTTCACGCTGGCGTCTTGTACACTTCTTGTACCAATCATTTATTAAAAGTGTATAGTCCAGAGTGAAACGGTAATGGAGATCGGCTATTTTTTGCGAATAAAACTTAATTAGCTTCTCATCGGGATTGCGTGTACAGGCGAGACTATCTAACAAAGCCTGGTAATATTTTAAGGAATCCATCATAGGTCTATGCGATTGTAAAAACTCCCTACGGCTATCCAGGAAATATTGCTTCTGCCGTGGGCTCAGGTCAAGCTCTTCCATTAACCTGTTGAATCGTGGTACAACCCTACCTGTTGACCTTGGATATTGATGGACAATCTGTCCTACCCCTTCTCCTGGTTTTGCTCTAAACCTTGGAGGCCTGTCTGGGTTAACAACCTGTTCGGCAGGTACCTGGGCTTTTGATTTTTTAATATGGTACCAGATCGAACCCAATGTGGCAAAATTAAGTGAAGCCAGGAAAATAACAGCTATTATTAGTATTTTGTTTTTTGTGTTAATGTCCATGGTTATTGATATTTAATTGTCATCAAAAACTAAATAAGCAGTTTGGTTGAAATTAGAAAAAGTCTCTATTAGATTTTCATAATCGTCGTATATTTCATGGTCATTAGCCACTTGATAAGATTGTTCTATGTATACACGGCCTATTAAAGAACCTATAAACACTGCTAACGCTATAGCAGCTGCAACAGCTATAGTCTCTACACTTCTGAGCCATAAAATCTTAACCTTCTTACTGCTTGTCTGGGCTATCCGTTGATTTATCTTATTCCACAAATCACCAGAAGCCGACATTTGGGCCTCAGTATTTGCATAATCAAGCGCTAAAGCTAGTTTGTTATATTCCCGACGACATGTGGGACATTGTTCTAAATGTTCCCGTATTTGCCTCATCTGGCTCTCATCTAAATCACCATAGTAATAAAAAATAAGTTTATTTTTAACTTGGGCACATTTCATTTCATTAGTTTTAGAATTTGTTTTTGAAGATTTTTTTTAGCTCTATGAATTATAACATCAACATTAGATACCGATAGGTCCATGACTTCGGCTATTTCTTTTGATGACATATTTTGGTACTGTCTGAGTACAAAAGCTATCCGTTGTTTTTTGGGCAAAGTATTAATAGCTTTGCGTAGTATTCCTGCTAGCTCTTTATTTTCTAATTTATTATGTGGATTTTTCTCATTATCTGGTATTTGTATTTCTATTCCACCGTCGTCACTTTCACGCACGAATTGACTGATGTCAACAACATTAGACGTTTTTTTCTTCGATCTTACCACATTAAGAGCGTGATTAACGGTTACCTTATAAAGCCAGGTTGAGAGCTTAGCATTACCCAGCTCCCACGAATCAATATTTTGCCAGAGCTTGACAAATACATCTTGCACAATATCTTCGGCCAAAAAAGAATCATGAACAAAGCCCATTGCCAGGCGAAATAATTTATCCTTATACTCATTGACAAAATCCTGAAAAACCTTCTGGTCCCTGGCCTTTAGCTTTTTTACTAATATTTCCTCATCCATAAATCCCACGTACCATATAACTTGTTCATTTGTTAGAACACCCCAAATTCCCAAACCTTACACATATACACAAATTTTTTTTCGCAAAAAATTAAAAAAGCCTGATCCATAAGGACCAGGCAAAGATATAAGCCTTGTATCTGAATAGATTAACCCATTACCAGTTTGTCAGAAAATAAATTGCGGTCTATTGCCTTTATGCCTTGAAAAGTCCTGCCGCCTACGACAAAAGTGTACTCTTTATGTTTATTAGCCTTGGAATAGTCAAGCATTAGTCCACATGCTATTTTTAATAATTCATCACTAGCTTTGGCATCGATTATACCTATAGGTCCAAGCACACCTTCAGGTAACTCTATTTTAACGAAGCGTCCAATTGGATCCTGATATTTCTCAAATTGTTTTGTTTCCTTCTCATTACGGGAAATAACCAAAAGTTTATCATCAAACCAAAAATGCCTGCCGTGGCGAATTAGATAAAAGTCACTAACGAGGTACTGGTAATGCTGTGAAAAACGCTTGAGTCGCTGAGCGAATCCTGAAACTGTCAACAGACAACCTCCTGCAGGAGTTTTATAATTTTTTATTCCAAGCTTTTCTATTAATTCCAACTGTTGGCGTCTTTGCTTTCCACGGATGCTTAGCAACCTAGCAGGGTCTATAACTCCAAGCTTTTCTGGCACAGTAGTAGGAAAATATGATATTGATAAAGGACGCACGAGATAATCTGCTATCTCTCCCAGATCTTTGTTCATGCGGTCTATATTATGTCTAGTCTGGCTTTTTCCCCTCTGATCCAGTACTTCACCCGTTGCAAGGAAGAAATTACCTTTGCCAAATTTCTGCAATCCCCACTCCCATGCTTCTTCGATCATAAACTTGTGACAGTCGAGGCAAGGGTTAAAGAAGCGTCCATATCCATATTGAGGTGTGAAGAGCACCTTTTCGATGTATTGTTGTTGGCGCATAAGTATAACTAACTTAGCGCCGACCTGTTCCTGTGCAATATATTTAAGATGGTCATAATCGGCATTGACAAAGCCTGTTTCAACATAGATAGCATAGGTTTCGAGGCCATGATCTTTAAGCAACTTCAGTGCTATTGTGGAGTCTAGCCCACCACTAAACAAAACAAGTGCTTTCATATATTATTGGTTTGTGTTTTTTGAAAAGAAAGAAAAGTGTACATGTCCATAGTGCTTATGACGGAAAAAATAAGGATGATCTGAAAAATCTAATTCTTTGGGGTGTTCGAGAATAAATATAGAGTCTTCTGGTAAAGAGTCATTAGCCATTGCAATGTCGGGTAAAGTCTCTATATCTTTAAGATCAAAAGGGGGAGCTGCAAATATAACGTCATAATCAAGATTGCGTTCGCGAAGAAAGTTAAAAGCATCATCGCGGATAATGTTAAAAACAACCTGGTCAGTGGCGAACAATTGCTTAACTTGCGAGCGAATATAACTCACATACCGGGGATTTTTCTCGACAATAGTAATCTGTTTGACACCGCGGGATGCAAATTCATAGCTAATACTACCACTGCCTGCAAAAAGCTCCAGGACCTTTATTTGGTCAAAGTAGTACCAATTG
>JALWNS010000355.1 GCA_027083655.1 Bacteroidales bacterium
CGGCGTTTCTCTTCTTCGGCTTTCTTCTTAAGCTCAATTTTCTTTTCATTACTACGGATTGTGTCAAAGGATAGTGGTGTAGCAACAAACAATGAAGAATATGTACCAACAACTACACCTATGAGCATTGCGAATATAAAACCTCTAATCACTTCTCCTCCGAAAAGGAAGATAACCAACAGAACAAAGAATGTTGTTAACGAGGTGTTAACCGTACGGCTCAGTGTACTGCTCAGGGCTTCATTCGTATTTATGTAGCTACTACGGTGTGGATGAAGCTTCAAGTACTCACGTATACGGTCAAAGACAATAACTGTGTCGTTGACAGAATAACCTACTACAGTCAAAATAGCTGCTATGAATGACTGGTCTATCTCCAGTGAGAATGGCATAATCTTATAAAATGCAGAGAATACACCGATGGTTATCAATGAGTCGTGAATAAGAGCAACCGTAGCTCCTAAACCATACTGCCAATTACGGAAACGGATAAATATATACAAGAAGATTACCAACAATGCAAACAGTACAGAATACGTCGCTGCACGCTTAATATCAGAAGCTATCGTAGGTCCAACTTTTTGTTTAGACAAAACATAATTCTGGGTAAACTCTTTAAGTGAAAGGCCTTCTGGCAATAATGGCTTGAGAGAAACATATATCAAGCTATCAATCTCACTTTCTACCCCCGGCTCATTATCATCTATCTTATATTTAGTAATTAATTTAATCTGGTTTTCGTATCCATAAGTCTTCACTACATGCATTTTTTTGAGCTCTTTCCTGACAAGTGCAGCAATTTCTACAGTATTAACTTTCTTCATATTATCAAAACGTATTACATATGTACGTCCACCAACAAAATCAACTCCAAGATCCAATCCATTAACAAATAAGCTCAAAATACTGAGTGTTACCAAGATACCTGATACAACATAGAAAATCTTTCTTTTACCCAGGAAGTCGACCTTAACATTCTGCATAAAATCCTTTGTCCACTTATTCCAGAATGTAATAGGCTTATTCTTCTCCAGACGCGCATCAAAAATCAGACGGGTCACGAAGATAGCAGTATATAATGATGTCAAAATACCTATGATCAATGTTGTAGCGAAACCTTGAATCGGACCGTGACCAAATACAAACAGGATGATACCTGTTAGCAATGTTGTGATATTAGCGTCAAGAATAGCCGAGTATGCTGCGTTATAACCATCCTTGATAGCCAGCTTCAAGCCTTTACCATTACGCAATTCCTCCTTAATACGCTCATAAATAATCACATTAGCGTCAACAGACATACCAATAGTCAAAATAATACCTGCTATACCTGGCAATGTTAATACTGCTCCCAACGATGCAAGAACACCCATTATCAAGAACACGTTGACAAGCAATGCAACATCTGAAACAAGGCCTGCCCCGCGGTAATAGAAGACCATATATGCCAATACTACCAGGAATGCTATCAAGAACGAAAGCAAGCCTGCGCGGATCGACTCACGGCCAAGTGTAGGACCAACATGCTCTAATTCAACTATTTGTACAGAAACCGGCAACTTACCTGATTTCAGTACATTTGCCAGGTCCTGTGCCTCTGAGATTGTGAAATCACCTGTAATCTGGGAAACACCGCCCTTAATTTCTGTCTGTACTGTAGGATATGAGTATACTAACCCATCAAGCACTATAGCTATTTGACGGCCTATATTAGCGCGGGTAAGTTTTGCCCAGATCTGGGCACCCTGGGCATTCATAATCATTGTTACCTCTGCGCTACCTTTGATCTGGTTATATTCATGACGTGCATCAACTACAACATCACCTGTCAACTGTGGATTTCCATCACGTGTTGTTTTGAGGGCAATAAGCTCATAGACCTGCCCACTTTTATCCCAGAACGCAGGCTTTGCAGTCCAAGCAAACTTAAGATCTCTTGGAAAGAGGGCCTTTATCTCTGGCATGGAAAGATACTGGTCAATTTTCTTCATATCACGCTTAAGAGCATATCCAACTGCTGCATAATCCTGGCGGATCAGGTTACCATTCTCATCGACATAAGGCTTTAATAGAGCAAAGAGAGGATGCTCTTTTTGGAATTGTTCCAATGTTTGTGCTTGTTGCAATGTATCCTGGGCAACAGCTTCATCTAGTAATGACTTTGTTGTATCTTCTGTAGCCAGAGAAGGCTGGCTTACTGCAGAAGTAGTGTCTGTACCCAACTGCTTAGCCCGTAAAATTTCACTAAGTTTTTTATCTGCTTCGAGCAAAAGGGGATATATATCTTTATAGGTGTATGTCTCGTAAAACTCAAGCTTGGCTGTACGCTGGAGCAAATTACGCACACGCTCTTCGTCCTTGACACCAGGCAATTCAACAAGTATACGTCCTGTTTTGCCCTGAAGGAGCTGAATATTTGGCTGTGTAACACCAAAACGGTCTATTCGCGTACGCAAGATATTAAAAGCATTATCAATAGCATCCTGCACCTCCTGACGCAGTACATTTAAAACCTCCTGGTCAGAGCTATTGAAGTTTATTTTATCTTTCAACTGTGGAGACGTTGCAAAAATTGTAGCCAACCTGGCATTAGGATCTAGCTCGTGGAATGCTTCTCCAAAGAGGGTAATAAAGTCTTTATTACTTGTAGTCTCACGCTGCTTTGCAAGCTCAAGAGCTTTCAAGAATGTCGTATCATCACTATTATTTGCCAGGGAACGGATCATGTCTTCGACAGATATCTGCATAGTAATATTCATACCACCTTGCAGGTCCAGACCCAGATTTATCTCTCTTTGCTGTACTTCGCGGAATGTGTATTTCTTCAAACCCAAGAAATTGTATACCACCTCGTTAGCCATAGAATCAAGATAGGCTGCTTCTTTCTGGTAATCGCCCTTAGCATATTCCTTGGCCTGTTTCTTTACACGGTAAGATACATACGTGAATGATAACTGATAAATAGAAACTAAAATCAATGTTATGGTCAGAAACCAAATAGCACCTTTACCTCGCATCTCTCTAATTTTTAATTTAATTCGTTGTTTTAGAAAAATTATTTTACACG
>JALWNS010000356.1 GCA_027083655.1 Bacteroidales bacterium
CCTATTGGTTGCTCTATTTTCTTTATCTGTTAAGTATATTTCTTGTATACAAATGTCTTGTTCACAATTATCTGCTTTGTAAAAAGTTGCTTTTGATAAATTTTTTATGTAAGTATTAATGACTTTATCGGGCAAATCATTTAGATTAATTCTCCCCTTTTCTAAAAGTATAGCACGGGTGCAGAGTTTTTGAATGCTCGCCATATTATGACTGACGAATAGCACTGTCCGGCCTTCGCCGCGGCTTACCTCTTGCATCTTGCCGATGGCACGCTTCTGGAACTCAGCGTCGCCAACAGCCAGCACCTCGTCCACAACCAGGATGTCTGGCTCCAGGAATGCTGCGACAGCAAAACCCAGTCGTACATACATACCTGAGCTATAGCGCTTTACTGGTGTGTCTATGTATTTGGCGACACCGGCAAAGTCCACAATGTCATCAAATTTGCGGTCTATTTCGCGCCGTGTCATACCCAGTATAGCGCCGTTGAGGTAAATATTTTCGCGGCCCGTCAGTTCTGGATGAAATCCTGTGCCCACCTCAAGCAGGCTACCTAGCCGGCCGCGTATTTTTACTTCACCCTTTGTAGGGCTGGTAATTCGTGAGAGAATTTTCAATAGTGTAGATTTCCCTGCGCCATTCTTGCCAATGATGCCCAATACTTCCCCTTGTTCAACTTCAAAATTTATATCACGTAATGCCCAGACATAACCACGGTTTAATGAGTCGTCCAGGCGGTTTTCCTGGTCAACTTTTAGCAAAGGGTCACCCTTGCCACGGGCACGCCACCACATTCGTTGGAGGTCTTCGCGTAGGGTGCGGGCGCTGTATACCCCAAGCCGGTACAGTTTTGAGAGGTTCTCTATTTTGATCGCTAATGACAAGTCTTTGCTTTGGTTTTTACAGGCAAATATAATGTTATTAGGCTAAAAGTGTGTTGAAAAATTTTTTAAATTAAGGTAGCCAGTAGTTACCACTAATGACGAGCAGGTACAGTAGACGCAATGTATTGCCGTAATATGTATAGTCTTGCGTCGCAGGAGTTATAAGCTCTGTTAAGCATGCGTTGAGCCATTGCTGGTCGCTGCCTGCCATGGCAGCGACCGCCAGTCCTCCGGTGAAGGCTATGTCCTTAAAGTCGTGTATCGCTGTGCCATCAAGATGGTAGCCTGCGGTTATCTGTGAAGCGTCGCCACCTGTATGATTGATTATCCACGAATTAATTTTGTTAATTATTCGTCGCAGGCTGTCATCCCCTGAGAATAGATAACCGGTAGTCAGTCGCCACGGAGTGCGGCAAGCATTGTAGTAATAGTGGCCATCGTGAGGAGATTCCAGGAAATCGGGATAAGCAGGCAGGGGACCGGAGCCGGCGTGTATGATGAAGTCCGGGATTAAGCCTGTCTGTAAGCTATAGTTTTTTTGTATTGAGGCTGCAATGTTTATAATTTCGTGTGTAGCCTGTTGCCAGAAGGGATCAGAGGTGTATTTGTAAAAAGTGATGTAATGGTCTGGCATCCAGTCCGAGGAGCGGGTAGAGGCGGCAAAGGTTGTGTCCTGGTTATCTACCCAGTCACCGAGCAGAGGATAGCCCAGATAGGAGAAAGCACACTGTTTTAGTGCATTAATGATTTTAAGTGCTATTGCCTTGTAATTATACCCGCCCGTACTTCCCCATTGTTTATCTGCCAGGAGTAGGGCAAAGGCTACGTCCTCGTCCCCGTCAGTGGCCGAGTCAAAGCCTGTGTTCTGGCAGTCAGGCCCCTGGCTCCATGCCATAAAAGTAGGACATATAGTACTTGGGTGGTGCAGGTAAAAATTAAGCAGTCCATCAAATATTTCTTTTGCCTGTGGATCTGATCCTGCCATGTATGCCTCAATGATCATCCCATAGCCGATGGCTTCGGATACTGTGCTTGTGTTGTGGGCTTCGTTTGTCAGGTCTACGTAGTAATCGCCATTTGGACACTGGTTAATGTATTCCTTTTTCCATTGTTGATAAAAGTCTGCTATGGTGTTGTTTAGCTCGTCTATATCCATACTGGATGGAGTGAGGTGGGAAGCAGGATAGGTGATGTTTTGTGGGAATGGGAAGTGTGCTTGTGGGTTTAGTTGGTCTTTGTGGCATGAGACTAGCAAAAGGGAAAGCATTAGGTAATTGAAAAATTTTTTCATGGTATTTGTTATTGCCGTTTAATAAATAATTAACGAACGAACTTATTATTTTGTTTGACGGTTGTGCATTATATTGGAAAGTATATTTTTGCAAGAAAGTATTAATTGTGAGATATGTTCTGGACGTGGTCTTTGGCAATGCTTGATGCCATAGCAAAAATTTTCCTGGTTGCATTCATAGCAGGCTTTCTTATCCGCCGTCATATTCTGGACGACTCGTATATAAAAGGTCTTTCGGAAGTCACTGTTAAAGTACTTTTGCCTGCCTTGATTTTTGACAAGGTACTTACGAATTTTCATCCTTACCAGGATCCCAATTGGTGGATTTTACCTGTATTAGGATTCGGCATTCCTGTTCTCTTTATGGGAATTGCAGCCCTGTTTTATCTGCCTAATCTTAAGCCACATCTAAACAAATTGCCTCTGGCAGCGTTGCAGAATGTGGGATACCTGGTATTACCTATAGGACAGATTCTTTACCCGGATCAGTTTGACCAATTTGCCCTGTATGTTTTCTTGATGACGCTTGGTTTTAACCCTGCTTTGTGGACTGTGGGCAAGGTTCTGATTTCTTATGAGGTAGGCAAGACAGAGATACGCCTGGCAGAGATGATAACGCCTCCTTTTGTGGCTAATGTGCTGGCTATGGTACTGGTATTCTTAAATGTTAACCAATATGTGCCGGAATTGGTTCTCGAGCCAATATCTATCTTAGGACAGGCAGCAGTACCCATGGGTATGTTCATTTTGGGGGCGACATTGGGAACCATTTCTTTCAAGCAATTGCCACGACTGTCAGATATTCTGAAGTTGTCGTTTGTTAAATTTGTTCTTACACCAGCATTGGTTATTGTGTTTTTAATATTGTTGGGCCTTGGG
>JALWNS010000357.1 GCA_027083655.1 Bacteroidales bacterium
GCTATTTTTGCTTTTGGGTATAGTTTTTCCTCTTTTTATATATTTCTTTGGTATTTATCCCCGGATGAATATGTTTAGCCAGGAGATATTGGATGCTATTTATGCTTATTACCGTAATAATGTGCTGAATTATAGTTTTTATGATAATTATCACTCGGATTCGGATGAGTAATAATTGTCAGGGTTTTTTCTCCATTTTTTTAGGACAGATAGCTCTTCGATAGTAATATAGTCCATTTCTAAAGCCTTGTCAATAAGGGTTATGTAGTCGGTCAGTGTGGTAAGTTCTATATTAGCTTCTCCAAGTTTATGGTTAGAAACATCCAGGCCGTAAGAAAAGATAGCTATCAGTCCTAGAACATTAGCTCCTACTTCTCTAAGACTATTGATGGCAGCCAGGCTACTCCCTCCTGTAGACACAAGGTCTTCTATAACAACAGTGTTGACTCCGGCAGGAATATAACCTTCTATTTTGTTCTGTAATCCGTGGTCTTTGGCCTTAGGACGAACGTATACCATAGGCAGGTTAAGCTGGTCGGCTACCAATGTAGCGAGGGGAATAGCAGATGTTGCTACTCCTGCAATATACTGGGTATTAGGATATTTGTCTTTAATGATACTAACAAATGAATCCCGGACAAAATTGCGGATTATAGGGAAAGATAGTATTCTACGGTTGTCTGTATAAATAGGTGATAGTATACCGCTAGCCCAACGAAAAGGTTGGTTAGGAGAAAGCTGAACCGCCTGTACTTTAAGTAAGTATTCTGCAAGTCTTTCACTGTTATTCATGGCCTAGAAATTTGTTTTAGTGAGTAATGTTTATTCAAAAAGGAGTATATTCCAAATAATGCAGTTTGTTAATATACCTTGGCAATTTAAGTTTATTTTTAATACTCCTGTTGTTAATACGAAAATAGCAAAATAAAAAAGGCTAACCAAGAAATTTGGTTAGCCCTTTTTTTGATTGTAAAAAATCAATTTTAATTATTGGTTCGTGCCTGGCATTTGCTGGGTGTTCTGGCTACCAGTTGAATATGGATTAACTAAGACTTTAACCTCAACACGTCTATTTTTTGCTCTTCCTTCTGGTGTATCGTTAGGAGCGATAGGCTGTGTTGGGCCGTAGCCTTTGGCTACCATGGCAGAAGCAGGTACTCCCTGTGAAATCAAGTACATAACAACAGATTCGGCTCGGCGCTGGGATAGCTTCATATTGTACTGGAGTGAACCGGTATTGTCGGTATGACCGGAAATTTCGACCACAATACCAGGATAACGTTTTAATATCTCTGCTAAACGGTTCAACTCTGGGTAAGATTCTGGTTTGAGGTTAGCACTATTAACATCAAAGAATACATTACGCAATACGATCTTTGAACCCGGGTCTATAGGCATCAGTTGGATGTCTTTTTCTATTTCTGTGTATTCCTGGGCTTCTGGTATATTAAAGTTTTCGGAATGGAACATGTGGCCAGGTGCATTGACCGACATACCGTAGTTTTTACCAGATGGTAGCATAACAATGTATTCGCCGGTTGTGGCATTTGTTCTTATTACTTGCACTGGTTCCTGTGTCTCATTATCAACAATCTCTATAGTAGCATTAAGAGGTTTGTTGGTACCATATTCTGTTACAACTCCTTTTACAACAGTCATGCGCAAAGTCTTAATAGGAACAGGAGGCTCTAATGTTATCTCATTAATAGGAATATTTTTGAAGGCCAGAAGGCTATGCTCTGCATCCTGCAAGAAAGAAGGTTTAGGTGTGTAGAAAAAGAAATCGAAGATATCCAGGTCTCCATAACCGTCATGACCACTAGAGGTAAAATAACCTGTTCGTCCATCTTGATTAACGAAGATGAAAAGATCATCTTCCGGTGTATTGATACCAAAGACTAGGTTCTCAGGCTCAGTCCACCTCCCGTCAGGTAGCTTGTATGACCTGAAAATATCATAGCCTCCCATTGAGTTATGTCCCCTGGATGCGAAATATAACACACTATCATTCTGTGTCAAAAATACGCCTTCCTCGTCAAAGGGGGTATTTATTACTGGTCCCAGGTTTTTAGGCTTTGACCAAGTATTAAGACCTTTTCTTTGTACCATCCAGATATCTTTACCTCCATAGCCGCCAGGCCTATCGCTAACAAAATATACAACAGTCGAATCGTGGGAGAAAGTCAGGGTAGTCTCCATACTGCCTTTGCGGTTTATTCTATTGATAACCTCTTTGGGTTTTCGCCATTTATCGTCAGTCTTACGCCTGGCAAGATAGAAAGTACCTTTACCGACACCCCTTCGAATTATTATTTCTGTTCCATAAGGGTTGATTGCTACAGAAGCATCATTACCCCTGGAGTTGACAGGCTTGGGGAATAGGGCCGGCTCATGCCACCTACCATTTTTATAGCTTGTGTAATAAATATCCTCGTAATAATCATCATCCAGGTATATATTACGTCTTTGGTTAAATTCAGATGGACGGCGGGATGTGTAATATACTATTGAATCATAAGGTGCAAAAACAGGTGAATATTCCGGGTAAGGGGAATTTACACCCTCTCCCAGGTTGGTTATGATAACGTGTAATTCTTTGTCTTTAAGTTCGATACCATTATTACATTGCTCAATGTACCAATCAATGAGTTTTTCTTGTTTAGCCAGTTTTTTGGCATCAAGGGTATTTTTATAAAGAAGATACTCGTCAATAGCATCATTAAATTCGGCATTCATGTGGTAAGCCCTACCTAACCATAGATGTATATCTGGTGCTACATCAGGGTTAAGGTTAAAAGCTTGCTCTATATACTTAAGCCCCTCTTTTTCATCGCCTACCATCAATTTGCTAATGCCTAATTCGTAATTAAGAGGTGCATAATCAGGGTTATATTTTAATGCATTGGAGAGATACTCTACAGCTTGCCGGTAACCACCACGTGTGCCTTTTCTAAAAAACTTTGTACCCTTTCTGAGGTCTTTGAGAGCTTCTTTATATCCTGCTTCTACAACGAAATATTCCTTTGGGGATATTTTGTCTTTTTATGGTT
>JALWNS010000358.1 GCA_027083655.1 Bacteroidales bacterium
TACGACATTTGACTATATATCACCCGATATGTCATAATTGTTTACATAAATTGTATGTATAATCCCCTCAACACCCGCTTTTGCAGGATCGGTTGCATGTATGAACTCTTGATAATTGGTTTCTCCATCATTATCATAGTCATCTCCCGGATTCTGATCAAGTGAACCGAAATAGTCTCTTTCCCATCTATCTGACAGCATATCTGCATCTGTATCATCTGGGTTGATCATGTTTCGGGTATATGTCACAGAAGTAGCACTTTGAACTTTTACTTTGAAGTCAACACTGCTAAAACGGGTATGCTGATAAATTCGATACCCATCCAGTACAATGGTAAATTTTTTGCATCCTGCGCCCAAGTCTAAAGGGTCTGCCAAGGTAAAAAACTGACTATACCACTGGCTACCGTCTGTAGGTTTATAGCTAAACTGGGCCCTGCTACTCTCATCTCCGCAGAATTTTACCGATAGAGAGATGGGCTCAGGTGTCAAATTTGCAGGCATATCCTGTAACTCAAGACTGTCAATCTGTGGATAGAAGCGTAAATGTGTAGTTGAATAAACGGTATAATTATCAGCATATTTAATTGTGGCTTTTACTGTCTGATCCGACTTTATTGCATCATAGGCACTCAAGTCAAAAGTCAACTCTTTCCATAAAGATGCATTGTCTTCTATATATTTTGTATTGCTTATAGCATTTGGATAGGTACTATTGATATCGTTGTCACTGATAGTATATGCTACAGAAATTGGCACGCCATGTGTTGCATCACTTTGTACATCCAGAGGAAGGCGAATTTTGTATCTATTGGCATTTAAGTGGGTATTCAGAAGCACAAAACTGTGTGCATTGAGCTCTTCAAGTTTGACACGTGCCACAATCTCTTTCTTCATTGCTTCTATGTCAAATCCCTCAACCAAGGTAAACAAAGCTCCTATTTCATAAGCTGTTCTCTTTTCATCTTCTGTCGTATTATCTTTTGAAAAATACCCTCCATAGTTAAAGTTGCAGAGTGCCTGTGCAACGCTGTCATTATTGATTGCATTATCAGAACATATTGTATCTGCACCTGTTTTGAGCGTTAAGAAGTCCATAAAACCTCCCGTATAACTATCAAGGTACTTGTCTTTAAGATTAGGATAATTACTTGAAAAGTAGTAAAAATTTACTAAGTGTGCACCTTGTGCAGAAGTATGTAATTGAGTTTGTATGTAATCTGCAGTATTGTACAAAATTGTCGCCGGAGCCATAACCAGGCCGACACCGCCTCCTGCCAATCCAAAAGCTCCAGTTGTAACATTTTGTAATGTCAAAGTTGTCTCTGCATCAATGGTGTCTGCATTGTTCAGCACATCGATTACAAAGCCGGTTCCGTACGAGATAACATCTGCACGGCTAATGGAAAGCGTACTTAAATCAACACCGGAAGCAATACTGCTTCCAAATGAGACTATTTTATCTTCCACCACTCCTTCAATAAGTCCGTCTGTTTCAAAAAGATTTCCATAATTGGTACTTCCTGATCCGAAAATAGCGCTTACTACAGGGTTTGAATGCTTGTCTCTAAAATTAGGTTTTTCTACATATTCCTGATAAATACTGAAAATTTTAAATGCCGCATCATAGGTATCGCGTAATGATGCTCCACCTGCTGTTCCCATCGGCTCGATATATTTTTTCTTCCATGCCGCGATACTGTTTTGCATACTTTCAAGAAACAAGAGATCTCTCATTTGGTCGGCGACAGGATAATCACTATTGAAAAGTATATGTTCGTAACCGTCAACATCCACTGTGATATCTGTTGAAAAACCAATATCCAGTGAACTGTTTACATAATTTAAACTACTGTTCAAAAGCTCTATATTGTAGTTTTCTGACCAGTTTTTTAGCTCGTCTTTATACTCATCTATATCTTTAGAAGGAATACCCGGATACTCCTTCTGTTCACCGAAGATTACCCAGCCCGGATAATCTAAAGTGACATCTGCATATGATGAGTTTGAAAAACTCACGATTAAGAAAACTCCGATAAACAGCTTTTTAAACCACACTATAACTCTCCCTTTATCCAACACTTTAAAATTCTCTATGCTTATTACACCGATATTGTAACTTTTTAAATTTAAACATTTTAATGATGACTTCCGGATACAGAGTAGAAGCACTAAAAAACATATTTTGTGCGTTCAGGTTCAATCATAAAGATGAAGATCTCTGCAAATATTATTAGAAACCTTCAGGGAAGATCCCCTTACGTTATCCTGAGCCGATTTGTATTTAAAAAACACTTTTTTGTGTATTCTTAAGATTAAAAAATATAAAGATATGTTATTATTAGGGTTGTATGCATTGTTAAGAATGCAAAAAATCAAGTTAATTGACAAGGAGTTGAAAATGTTAAAAAGTGCAGCGGTAGTAGTATTGTGTTTAGGATTGGGAAGTACACTTTATGGAGGGGGCAGCGATTCGAATCATCCGTTTATCGGTGTAGAAATTGGATATGCTACAGTGCAGGGAGCTGTTGCCAACGGCCCCTTCCTTGATGACGTTAATCCTGACTATAAAGGATCGGATATCGAATATGGTATTCGTATAGGTGCACAGACAGAATCTTGGAGAACCACACTTGCATTTAACTTTTTTGACAGTAATGAAGTCAATGCAAAGCAAAATTATGAAAAAGGGCTGGCTTCTGTCGATTATTTCCCTTTCTATTCAAAAGAAAGCAGCGTCGAACCTTATATTGGTGCCAATGTAGGCTATGTCAACTATGAATCTGAAAACAATATAGACATGAGTGGCTTTATTTATGGTTTGCAGGCGGGTGTAGTCTTTAAAGTTACAGAAAATGTGGAAGCAGACCTGATGTACAGATATTCACTAAGCAATGCCACACAGGACGATCGAAATGCAGAACTCGATCATATTGGCAGCATTGTATTTGGTATCAATTACGTATATTAAAGAAAGGGCTTTATCATGAAAAAATATCTATTGCTGTTACTGACACTTCTCGGAC
>JALWNS010000359.1:0-674 GCA_027083655.1 Bacteroidales bacterium
GTTGTAGAAAATGGTGATACTGTTATCCTTTACCGGATACCAAGAGTAGTTGTTATGCCCCCACCCCAATTCAAGTCACAGGCTGAGTGGCGGCGTTATTGGCGGTTGGTCTACAATGTCAAAAAGGTATATCCATACGCCCAGTTGGTTAATTACTACTATTACGAAGTAGAGCAAGCTATGAAATACATGGACGAGAAAGAGCGCAAAGAATATATCAAACGTATGGAAAAATATTTACGCCAAAGATTTGAACAAGAGCTGGTTAACCTGACCGTAACACAGGGGATTATTCTGGTAAAACTAGTTGACCGTGAGACCGATAAGACTACCTACGAAATTATAAAAGACTTTAAAGGTAATTTCAATGCGCAATTCTGGCAGACAGTGGCCAGGCTCTTTGGTAATAACCTTAAAGCAGAATATGATCCGGTACATAATCGTGAAGACCGCTGGATAGAATACATTATATCCCAGATAGAGATGGGCAAGTTATAAATATGTGATAAAACAATTTAGGGGCGGCCTTAAGGCCGCCCCTCTTGTTAGACGGGAATATATAGTGTGTGAGGAGGCATGTTTAGTGGCCTTTGAGTGCTTCGGCCCCTGAAACAATTTCAATAATTTCTTTTGTAATAGCAGCCTGTCTTGCCTTGTTGTAATCAAGTGTTAGC
>JALWNS010000359.1:684-3009 GCA_027083655.1 Bacteroidales bacterium
TAAAGCAAGCTGAGAAAGATTAGAGCAAATTGTAAGAATGACTGATTTTACAAATCATGAAGCTGTTATGAGAGTATATGATGTTTTAGATAAAATGTGAGTAGTCAAGCAAATAGAAGAAAAATTCAGCATAAAGCATATAACCAAAAACAAGACGGTCAATTATTGTCTGCAAATCTGGTTCGTAAATAAAGTTCATATCACTGCTATCCTTGCCTTCTGGCTTTTCAATAGGCAGGAATTGCTCATGTACTAATAGCTGGGAGCCAGGAGTCTTAAAACTGTTATATACAACATCTATGCGGTCATATTCTCCTGACATAAACATATCAATTAGCTCCTGTGCCAATGCCTTTGATTGTTCAAAAGATACTTTTTCAATAGCACTATGGTTTTGTTTTATCAACTTATAATCATGATGCCCAAAATAAAAAGAGGCTTTCTTGCCAATGGCGTAAATATCTGGTTCAATTCCTTGTTTGCGGTATTCTTCTATAGCTTCCTCTGCCTTGCGGATAACATTTGTATTAAAAGCACCGCACAGGCCACGGTTTGCACTGATGACAACAATAAGGACTTTTTTCAATTCCCGTTTTTCGAAGAGTGGATTTTCTAGCTCCCCTTCTGCACTGGCTACTATGACCTCCATTAGTGATTTGAGCTTATATGTGTAAGGTCGCAGCTGTATGATGCGGTTTTGTACCTTGCGCAGCTTTGCCGCTGCAACCATTTTCATTGCCTGCGTTATCTGTTTGGTTGATTTTACTGAGGCAATACGTTTACGTATATCTTTGAGATTCTGCATAATACTTAAGTTTTAAACACGTTCAATCCACTTGTTGATAGTGTGGTTTTTGTGTTCGAACGAAAGAATAATTATACTATGTCCGTCTATTGTATAATAAATTTCTACTGGATATTTGCGCAAATTAATTACTCCAAATTTCCCATCATATCCCTGGCCAAAGGATGCAGGATTACTCTGTAGCCTTGACAGGGTCTCGTTTAGCTCTATGACTAGTCCCTTGGCCAGGTGAAACATTAGCTTCTTGTAAAATCCTGCCAGGGCGTGCAGGTCATTCAATGCTGACCCTGACAAATATATTTTGAATTTCTTGCGAATCATTATATCAGCTCCTCAAGCATCTGGTTATACACATGCCCCCAGCTAATAGCAGACTCCTGTTTCTGGTAAATCTCCAACCTTTTCTCCAGCTTTTCACGCTGTCCTGGGCCTATTTCTTTTACTTCCTTTGTAAGGGCCGTGGCATATGCCAGAATATCCAGTTTTATGGGATCTGGTAGATTAGCCCATATATTTTCCAGGTCTTTCAGGTCAAGCATTTTTTGTGTAATTGACGGGGCAGGCACGCCTGCCCTGGGTGTTTATTTATCTTGCTTGTAGCGGCTTGCTATCTTCAAGGCAACGTCCGTGAGAATTTTCTCAACGTCTTCGTTAATTACTCCCTGTTTTAGCACATCAAGTACATCCTCACGGTGGTGATGCTCGAGGTAATCAAGGTATTCCTTCTCAAAATCACGTACTTTGTGTACAGGTACGTCCTTCAATAAATTCTTTGTTCCTGCGAAAATAATAGCGATCTGTTTCTCCACAGAAACAGGGCTAAATTTATCCTGTTTTAGTATTTCTACATTACGGCGGCCTTTCTCAATAATAGAGAGTGTGGCAGCATCAAGGTCTGAACCAAACTTAGCAAAAGCTTCCAGCTCACGGTACTGTGCCTGGTCTAGCTTGAGGGTACCTGCTACTTTCTTCATTGCCTTAATCTGGGCCGAACCACCTACGCGGGAAACAGAGATACCAACGTTAATAGCAGGGCGGATACCAGCATTAAACAGGTCTGCCTCCAGATAAATCTGCCCGTCAGTAATAGAAATCACATTAGTCGGGATATATGCAGATACATCACCGGCCTGTGTCTCAACGATTGGCAAGGCTGTCAACGAACCACCACCTTTGACCATATCTTTGATAGAAGGTGGTACATCATTCATTTGGCGTGCTACTGTGTCGTCTTCAATGATTTTTGCGGCACGTTCGAGCAAGCGTGAATGCAAATAGAAAATATCGCCCGGATAAGCCTCACGTCCTGGAGGACGGCGCAGAAGCAGTGACACTTCACGGTATGCTACAGCCTGCTTGGACAGGTCGTCATATATAACAAGGGCATGTCGTCCTGTGTCACGGAAAAATTCTCCAATAGCAGCACCTGCGTAAGGTGCGTAGAACTGCAATGCTGCTGGTTCTGACGCACTTGCCGAAACAATAACTGTATAGTCCATTGCACCATAACGTTCGAGAAT
>JALWNS010000360.1 GCA_027083655.1 Bacteroidales bacterium
TCCCATAGATCACAGAATTTGCACAAATGTTTATTTTTTTTAATTTTAATGGATAAAAAAGCTTATGATAACCAAAGAACAGATCGTAAAAGACTGGTTGCCACGGTATACAGGTCGAGAATTAGAAGATTTCACACCCTACATTTTGCTCACAAACTTCAATCATTACCTCGAAACATTCTCCCAATGGTATAATGTCCCTATTATTGGGCTTGATAAACCTATGCCCAATGTGTCGGCAGATGGTATAACAATGATTAATTTTGGCATGGGGAGCCCTAATGCAGCAACTATCATGGATCTTTTGAGCGCAATATCTCCCAAAGCAGTGCTTTTCCTGGGCAAGTGTGGTGCACTAAAATCCAAAAACAAGGTGGGGGACTTTATCCTGCCAATAGCTGCTATACGGAGTGATGGTACTTCTAATGATTATTTACCTCCGGAAGTACCGGCCTTACCAGCTTTCAACCTGCAAAGAGCCGTTTCTACTGCAATCCGTGATAATGGCAAAGATTATTGGACCGGAACTGTTTATACTACCAACCGCCGTGTATGGGAATGGGATGAAAGGTTTAAAAGGTTCCTGGAAAAAACCCGTGCAATGGCCATAGATATGGAGACAGCTACGATTTTTATTGTTGGATTTGCAAATAAAATACCTTCTGGAGCCTTGCTGCTCGTCTCTGACGAACCGATGATTGCAACTGGAGTGAAGACACGAGAAAGCGACAGAAAAGTTACACAGGAATACACAGACTTACACCTGAAAATTGGCATTGAAGCTTTAAGTATTATCATACGCCAAGGTAAATCTGTTAGACATCTTAGATGGGACGATTAATCAAAAAAAATAGGCTTTTCCTGTAAATATTTTGTACAGATTCTACTTTTTTGCGTTCTTTATATAACATTTTAACTTTTTTGTTAAATTATACGTATTATATAAAAACTCAAAAAAAACTAAAAATGAAGCATAAAATACTCATTGTCATTACAATACTTATTGTAATCACAAGTTATATATGGGGACAATGTAGACAATTCACAGAGAAAGAAGTTGTACCCAAAATAGGTGATTACTTATTAACAGGACGCTATCATTCCTTTGTAATGACAGAAGGAGATGAAATTCTTATTTTCAAGACACTCAACCGTAATATCAAATATAAATTTATAGTTGAGAAAGAGCCTTCACTACCGGTTAATGTGCACTTTGTTGTTAAGGACTGGCAAGACCGTGTTATTTATGATAATAGTAAACACAATTATCAAGACACTTGGGAATTTTACTCAGAGAAGCCACAAAGGATAAAAATTTATATAAGCGTTCCAAAAGTTAATCCTGAACCAACAAACGGGTGTGTCTCCCTTGTTATTGGAATGAAAAAAATTAGCTCATAAAAAATCCATTTCTTCTTTACAGTCATAAAAAGGAGCTATAAATTGTAGCTCCTTTTTTATTATCCACACTCATAGAGTCATCACTTAACATACGTGCACAGGTTGGGATAAAAACAATTTAACGAAAATTCCACGTTTAAAAACATTTTTATATTTTTGCTTGACCTTTAGAAGAATAAAACACTAGTGCGATGAAAATATCTTATAACTGGCTAAAAGATTATCTACCTATTGACATTGATCCCCAGGAGCTATCACAGATTCTGACACAGATTGGACTTGAAGTAGCCAAAGTAGAGAAATACTCCTCTGTACCAGGCGGACTCGAAGGATTGTATGTGGGCAAGGTGCTCAAATGTGAGAAAATCCCAAACACAGACCATCTCTCATACACAGAGGTTGATCTGGGTGACAAAGTGGTGCCTATTGTCTGTGGTGCACCAAATGTAGCCGAAGGGCAGAAGGTAGTCGTTGCACTTGCAGGCACAACCCTTTACCCATACCAAGGACAACCCTTTAAGCTCAAGAAAGTCAAGATCCGTGGAGTAAAATCCGAAGGGATGATCGTTGCCGAAGATGAAATTGGCCTTGGCCCAGATCATGAAGGTATTATTGTACTTCCTGATGATGCACAGGTCGGTGATGAGGCTAAAAAATACTTTGACATATACGAAGACTGGGTATTTGAAATAGACCTGACACCCAACCGTACAGATGCTTTCTCTCATTTCGGTGTAGCGCGTGACCTCTATGCATATCTCAGGACCCACAACCCTGACATGGATATAGAGCTACGCCTGCCTTCTGTGGAAAATTTCAAGAAAGACACAGACAGCCGCAAAATTGACGTTGAAATAGAGACCACAGAAGCTTGTCCCCGTTATGCTGGTGTGACAATAACCGGCGTTAAGATACAGCCTTCGCCTAAATGGATGCAAGACAGGCTCAAAGCCATTGGCCAGAATCCTATTAACAATATCGTTGACATAACAAACTACGTGCTTCACGAGATAGGGCACCCGCTCCATGGCTTTGATGCAGACACTATCAAAGGCGGCAAGATCCGTGTCAAAACCGTAGAGCCTGGCACGAAATTCATCACACTACACGAGGAGGAACTAACCCTGACCGGAAAAGACCTTATGATATGCGATGGCAATGGCCGTCCACTCGTTCTGGCAGGCGTTATAGGTGGTCTGAACTCAGGCGTAACCAGTGAGACACAAGATGTATTCCTGGAGAGCGCATTCTTCAATCCTACATGGATACGCAAATCATCCAAACGCCATGGTATTAGCTCAGACTCTTCGTACCGTTTTGAGCGCGGAGTAGACCCAAACAACACCCTGTGGGCGCTCAAACGTGCTGCACTCCTCATTAAAGAATATGGGGGCGGGCAAATTTCTTCGGACATAGTGGACGTTTATCCAGAACCTATTGAGCCATTCGCCGTAGAGCTAAAGCTGAGCTATGTAGACAAGCTACTGGGCATTGAGCTGGGTAAAGAACGCATTAAACAGATACTCGCCAACCTGGAGATTGAAATCGTGGAAGACAAAGGCGATGTGCTAAGCCTACGTG
>JALWNS010000361.1 GCA_027083655.1 Bacteroidales bacterium
GTACGATGCTAGTAAGCATTTTTTTTTCATCAAAGTTCTGGCTAATTTCTATGGCTTTAGATAGGTCGTCTATCGAGAAAGAATCTTTTTCGTTAAACTTCAGCAGTTTATTTACGACACTAGAGCTATTAATCAAAAAATAAGATAAAGGGGCAAAGAGTTTCTGAAGCAATGTCATGGGATAGACCATGAACATAGCAAAAGATACATTAAAAATATTGGCATATACTTTTGGGATTACCTCGCCGAATAAAAGAATAAGAAATGTAACGATTACAGTCTCGTATAAGAATTCTTCCAGGTTTGAATCAAAGACAAAGAGCTCCTTGCTTATAAAAGCAGATAATATAACAATACCAATGTTTACAAAATTATTGCTTATCAATATTGTAGCCAAAAGTTTATTTGGACTGGACAAGAGTTTTATTATTTGTTTTCCCTTTTTCTCACCCTGGTTTTGAATTGATTTTATTTTCTCAGGATCTAATGAGAAAAAGGCTACTTCCGAGCCGGATATCAATGCAGAGCAAATGAGTAAAATAAAGAGTATGAGGAATTTTATTAACAGGCTATTATCCAGGGGGTTAATATGTATAGACAAAAATAAATACGATTCAATTTCCATTTTACTATCTTTTCTGACGTATTCAATAATAATAAAAAAAACAATATAGGCAAACAAAAAAGAGGCTGGACCCACGTGCGGATACAGCCTCTCGCATAAAAAGATATTTTGAGTTAAAGAACAATCTTATTCTTCAGAGGTTTCTGTATTTTCTGTTGTTTGTTCTTCTACGTTGAAATCATCTTCAAAATCATCTCTTTCTTCTCTTCTTTTGTGCCGTGGAGATAACATTATTACATTGCTGGCAACAATCTCTGTAACACGACGAACATTGCCTTCACGATCACGTAATGTGCGTGTATGCAATTTCCCTTCAATGTAGAGCGGATCACCTTTACGAATGTGTTTTTCGGCTAATTCTGCCAAGCCACGCCATAGAACAATATTATGCCATTCTGTCTGTGTTACACGACGGCCATCACGAGTACGGCGGCTCTCACTAGTAGCAAATGAGAATGTACTAACAGGCACTCCGCTTTCCAAACGCTTAGTTTTTGGATCACGTCCTACGTTACCGATTAATTGGACTTTGTTAATTCCGTGCATCTCTCAAAATTTTAAAATTTGCAATTATATAGTTTCTCTGAATGCAAAATTATAAAAAACTTTGAAATCAAAAAAAAATTAAAATTTGAATGAAAGTTTATTGGTTAAACTGTAAAATAGCGGATAATTAGCTATCTCTGTTGGTGGCCTGGAATCGTAATTTAAGTTCAGGCCAACAGAAAATTTAACATGGTCTTTGATGATGTCAAAGCTTATTTCTGTCTCACTGGCTAAACGAAAATCTTTGACAGGCTCAAAATCTCCCTGCCTAGAGAATGAATAAAATGCAGGTTGATAGTATGTCACGTGCGAAAAACTTATGTTTTCGTTTAGTTTTATATTCGTCGAAATATAAAAATCACCTTTAAATGTCTTTGTTTGTGTTGCTAAAGAATCGGTTAGTATTTCATGCTCATACATGCACAAGGGTGCCAAGTATAGTTTTGCTTTTTCTGTATTTAAGACCCTGAATCTAAGGCCAGTGCCCGCAAGAAACCTGTATTTTATGTATTTGATTTTGTTTTGTTGGCGTTGCATAAAAACTTCATATATACTCCAGTCATGTTTAGCAAATGTGTAATTATAGCGGATATGCTGAAAATTTTTATTTATTATATCAATATTTTCATTCTGGTCTTTTAGCTTTAGTGTAGATATGTCATTGAGTATTAGTATTGTGTGTTGGTTGATAGTATATTGTAACGATATTGTGTTGGAAAACTGGGAGAGAAAACGTGTGTTTTGGTTGACATTAAACGAAAAGTCAATAATGCCTTGAAGACCGGGTTTGATATTACGTCTTTGTTCTTCTATATTAACTAGCTGTGCAAAAACTTGGTGATAAGCAAAGGTAAGAAAAAGAATTATTGGCAATCTAATTAAATTAGTGCTATTGATCATTTTCGTAATACTTAACATTAATTTCAATACCAACGTCTTCCATGAAATCTTTAATGTCTTCGATCAGATCAATATCATCTTTGAAAATATACCAATTAACTTCTACCTGCCCCCCATGTTTTTGGTATTCTGAGAGAATATATAGGATACGCAAAAGCCACTTTGATGAGCTGGTATTGAAGTAAGTAAGCTTTATGTTAAAAGTGATGGGCTTTTGGGTTTTAATATATTCGCGTATCCATGCTACAAGAGGTTCATAAAATTTATTTGTTTCTTCAAGGAAAGATTCTCCATTGATCTCGCAAATACCTGTTTCGGCATTAAAATCTACTTTGGGTGAAACGTAGATATTCCTTATTTCGGGGATATAAATATTTTTAATGTTAGACATTTAGTGAAATTTTAATCTTCTAGTTCATCGGGTTTGAATGGTATAAGATTTATTTTTAAACCTGTGTCAATCATGTAGTCTTCAATATCTTCTTTCATATCAACATCATTCTCATCATAATGCCAGTTAACTATCACTTCTCCTCCCCGCTCTTCGTATTCTTTGAGGATATTGAGCATTTCCAAAAGACTACGGGATGTACTTGTATTATAATAAGTTAGTTTAATGATGAAAGCAATAGGTTTTTTTATCTCAGTTGTATAACGTTTTAGCCAATCAATAAGAGGCTTGTAAAATTCCTTGGTATTTTCAAGGAAAGATTCTCCCTTTAGTTCGCATATCCCTGTTTTTGCACTAAAATAAACACTTGGAGTAAAAAAGTTCTTATCCCTCTGATCGATTATGAGATCCTGAAGTTCTGCCATATCCCGGTTTTTTACAAATATAAAATTTATAATAAAAACAAAAAACTAATTACAACATTTTTTCAATACTCACATTTAGAATAAAAT
>JALWNS010000362.1 GCA_027083655.1 Bacteroidales bacterium
GTTTAGCATAGCTAAGGAACAAAAACTTTTTAGCTCTTGTCATACCCACATATAAAAGTCGCCTTTCTTCGTTGACATCAGTATCATCACGATAAAGGGTATATGGCAACAGTCCATTTTCTACTCCTGCAATAAATACAGCATCAAACTCCAAACCCTTTGAAGCATGCAGTGTCATCAATCGGACACTTTCTGTTTGTGCTATATAATCGTCTTGAACATCCGAAATATCCAGATTCTCCACAAAATTTTTTAAACTCTCAAAACCCTTGGCCATGTCAAGGAAACGATCCATGTCAGGATGCTCAAATTTTACAATATCTGCCACCTCTTTTATAATCAGGACAGGATCTTTCGTAGAATCGATAGTGCGGAGAGCTAAATTGAAATTTTCTACCTTTTTGTTCAAGAAATCATTTTCTGGATAAAGAATGAATCGCAGATAATCAATAAATTTTGTAAATGGTTCTTGTTTGAAAAATGGTTTGTCTCCAATTATCTGAAAAGGTATTGCATGGTCGTTAAGTGCTTTTATAATAGCTGGAAATTGATGCTTTGTCCTCACCAGAATAGCTATCTCAGAAAGGCCATTAACCTGTGCTTCTGTTTCGCTCTCTGTGACTTTGGAGTCTAATGAAAAGAAACGCAAACCTCCAATCAATTTTTCTATTTCCCGTGCAATGTATTCTGCTTCTGCCTTGTCAGAAGGATGATCTGAGATTTTTATTTTGACACCCTGATGCAGTCCCCTCAGGACCTGCGAGGTTTGCAAAATATCCCGGCTAGCCTCCAGTATGTTTTGTGGTACACGGTAACTTGTGCTAATGGTATAAATGGTTGGATTATAATCGCTTCTGAAATGGTCTATAATACTGCTGTCTGCTCCACGGAACCCATAAATTGCTTGATTTGGGTCGCCTATAGCAAATATATCTGCGTCAGATTGAGGTGCTAATAAACGTATTAATTCATATTGGGCTGGGTTAATATCCTGAAACTCATCTATTAATATATGTAGCCACCGGGCCTGATACTGGTTTCGTATTTCCTCATTTTCTTGTAAAATTTTTATGGTTTTGTAAATGAGGTCGTCGAAATCCACTAGATTATGCCGTTCTAAATAATCGTTGTATTTCTCAAAGAGTTTGTCTATTTCCCCGTCTGTACCAGTTAGATTAAAGTTCTTTTTCCTTGATATATAGCGGATGGTCTTACCTATTTGTTGTGCCTTTATTCCCAGTTGTTTCAGTATATCTGCCTTGTCTTCTTCCGTGATGACAATGTATTGCTTGTCTGGAGAGATTTCTTTAATAATGCTATAACCTAGAGCGTGAAATGTTTTGATACTTAGTGTATTGGCAGTAGCTCCAATCTGCTTCTCCAGTCGCGTCTTCATTTCCCTGGTGGCCTGGTTGGTAAATGTTATTGCCAAAATATTCTCAGGTTTTATGTTTTGCGTATTTATTAACCAGGCAATTCTTTGTGTCAATGTCCGTGTCTTTCCAGTTCCTGGTCCTGCTATTACAAGTGCAGGTCCTCCATTATGTTCTATCGCATTTTTTTGTTCTTGATTAATATCTGAGTGTGTAGGTGTTGCAGTTTGGGGTGTTTGTTTTATTCTATGTTCCTCTTTTAGTTTTCGAAAGCGTGCAACATCAAAATTTAGCAATGGCCGGGAAGAATAATTTTCTCTCTCTCGGCTACTGTCAAACAGTGCTTGATTGCCAAGACTTTGTAGCTCACCTTCGGCAAATAGCTTAATAACTCCGTATTGCCCATCAAAGCCTTCTTCGATAATAACCTGGCCACTGCGCATACGTCGTATGGCCTCTGCAAGTAATTCTCCTCCGGCTTTGCGTATGTCTTCAATAGGTACATCTAGCAGTATTCTATTTTCTGGTGCTATTTGTGAGATGAGCTTGGTATAAAGGGCATCGACTTTTTTTGTCGTAGAGCTAGTGCCATTCAGTTCTCCCAATATTTCTTTGAGTGGAATTATATAATGAAATTGCTTGCGTTGTGGTCTGTCCATAGGATTATCTCTATCGGCAAGAGAGGCTACCCGGTGGGCTACACCTAATGTAAGAGGTTTACCACAAACAGGACAAAGACCATCATGCTCAAGTGTTTGAACAGGGTCAAATCTAACTCCACATTTTCTATGTCCATCATAATGATACTTCCCTTCCTGTGGATAAAGATCTATGGTTCCTACAAATCCGCCAGATGTCTGGTCCTTGAGAGCTTGCACGATATTGTAAAAAGACAGGTCAGTGTCAAAAATATTAGCATTACGGCCAAGCTTCTCAGGGGAATGTGCATCGGAATTAGATACCAGGTTAAACTGGTCAAGGAAAGAGCAAATCCAGTTCATTGGCAGGTCAGATGAGAGACCAGTCTCCACTGCAAAAATATATTGCGTCATATCCTCGAAGCACTCATGAATGCTATCAAAGCCTGATTTAGACCCCAAAACGGCAAACCATGGTGTCCATATATGCGCAGGTATGAAGACTATCCGTTCGTCAATCTCCAAAAGCATCTCCAACAAATCACGGGAGTCCATGCCCAGAATTGGGCGGCCATCTGAAGTGATATTGAATTTACGGCGCTCTAGCTCTTTCTGTATCTTGTCAACTACCTCAAAACCAGGTGCCAGTACTACATTGTGAATTTTCCTTACCTTGCCGTTTTTTTTGTATATATTGCTTATCTCTGCACTGAGGAGAAAGCGCACCTTTTCTGGCCGTGCAACAGGGTTTTCTAATACATAATCCTTCTTTAGACGGAAAAGCCCTTCTTCTGCAGGCTCCAAGTATTGCTTCAGCTCATCAGTCCAACCAGGATGTGTAAAATCACCTGTCCCTACAACATTAACACCTTTAATCTTTGCCCAGTAATCGAGGTGGACTGGGTCTAACTGTTTGCTCGTAGCCCGGGAGAAGCGGGAATGTATATGAA
>JALWNS010000363.1 GCA_027083655.1 Bacteroidales bacterium
AAAAAATAAAAACGCAAAGTAATAAAAATACGCAAATGTAAAGATGTCGAGCCACAAGAAAATGTCCACAAAGTTGATGTGCGCCCGGTGTATGACTCTGCCGATGCCCAAAGAGTACATATTTTACTCCATCCAGGAGAGAGGCTAAAGAAGCATGTCACACCTGTCGATGTTGTCTTTTATGTTCTAGAAGGGGAAGGTCTGGTAGAGATTGGCGATGAGAAGCAAGTTGTAGGCCCAGAATCAATGATAGAAAGCCCTGCTAATATACCGCATTGTTGGTATAATGAAAGCGATGATGACTTGCGTTTTTTGGTTATTAAAGCACCAAGACCAGAAGGGAAAACGAGATTGTTGTAAGGGAAATTTTTGTTAGTAAATTAGTAACGTAAAAAGCCGCTGTGTATCAATTTTTACTAGCAAGCAAATTTGTGTCTTGGTAAATTCTTACTTCTGAAAAAAACGCTGGTGCAGAATAACTGCACCAGCGCCATTTCTATAGAAATATGGTTTACCTAGTGAAAGATTATGTCCTGTCTATAACTATACTTGCATCCCGCATCTGCCCGAATGCTTGCAGAAGATTATATAGTTTTTCATATTCGTTGACATCAAAGTAATAACGGTCCATATCAAGATTAAGTGTTATAACTACCTGTTTACGTTTAATTTCTGAATTCAATGTTAGTGTGGCACCATTGATAGATTTTTTTACAGGAGGGAGATACTGTTGTCTTACTTTTTCCGGTAATGTTATGGTTACTTTATATGTCCATTTCCATCTATGACCTAGGTAAACAGGGTAATTACGAGAATATGAGTTAAAGATATTCTCAATATCATCGAATAATGCAAATGGTTTGATGATATAGCTTGTATCTGTTTGAGAAATAAGGTTGTCTGCCACAATTGTATAGGTTTTATTTATAATGCCATCATTTGAGTTCACACTTCCAGGCACCAGGGAAGCATAATCTGTGCTAATTGCTGGTTGGGCCAAAGTGCTATCCAGGGAATATAAACCGGTTAGTGTATATGTCAATTGTCCTGAGATTTGGTTGTTATTATTGACAATAGCGTTTATAGAGTATATTTTCTTAGGTAAAATGGGATGATTTATTGAAGCCAGGAAAAGGGTATCTTTCGCAACTAGAACACCTACTTGATTGAGGTCTTTTTGTGGCAGGATAAACCATGGATGCTCTCCTATAGCATCTAACAATACGATATGATTATCAATGTAAGCCGATGCAATAACATGATTAAATTGGTAAAAAGCTGCTAGATCTTTGATAAGATGTCCTTTGTCTAGAGTGCGGATGAGAACAGGATTAGCTTTAATACCTGCCCGCCTTAGCATGTATACCAGCAACATGTTGAGGTCTGCACTATTCCCTTCACGTGTTTTGACTACTTTAGATAAATTTTTTGACACAAGAAAATCATAGTGTCCATTCCATTTGATAGAATCCTGAACCCATTTGTATATTGCTTTTGCTAGATCAAGAGTGTCTTTGTGTTCTTTTTTTAACCTATTGACAACAGGCAAGACACCAGCATACCTCTTTAGCTGTCGCCCAAAGGCAGGATCTTTTTCTAAGTTTTTGGCTAACAAATCCCAAGATGTGGCATCAAAAATTATAAAGCCTGCAGGATATGGCCTGCTCTGTGCAAGAAATTTTGTCATAGGCCTATAACCCATAACAGTTGTTTGGTACATACGGTTGGAGAACTTCTCCCACAAGAATAGTGTAAATTGATTGTAATAACCTATATCCCTCTGCAATTGTTGTAATTTCATATCCACATGGTAATAATAATTTTTAGGGTTGTCCAAGTATTTTTCTGGTACAAATGAAGGAACATCCTCCATTACCAGGTGATAATAATTGCTAGGGAAATTAAGTGATGTAGTTGCTCTAAAATTATAACCTCGATGGGACAGACCAGCAGGAATTGGATCTTTGTAACGGGCACTCCATTCAATCTGTGCAAAGCTTTCTTGCATTGTCTTGGATGCCATTGCATCAAACCTGTATACATCAAAATAATATTTCATAAAGTAGGGGATATTGGCGTTGAACTCTGCATGACGGACTGGTATATCTTCCTGGAAATAAAATCTGCGAGGTTGTACAAAATTAAATGTAGCAAGGGTATACCGTATTTCAATAATATCTCCAACCTTAACGTCAGGGAAACGTATCTCTAAAACGTAGTTATAATTATCAATTTTTTTCCGTGTTATGTATCTTTTACCCAGGTTTTTTTTGCGCATTTTTCCATTAACCAATCTATAAATAGATCCCCTAATCTGTGTAAAATCTTCAAAATAATCATATCCAATGTAAGGTATACGAAAGTATGTATATTTTGCACCTTCTGGTTTTAGTATCTTTATTCTTTCTCTATAATTGTAAAACAGACGCAGCTCCTCTCGCCAGTCATCAAAATATACATCTGCATATCTTTCGAGTATGACTGCAGGAGCATCTGGTTCGTCCTGATCAACAGTCATTTTAAGATCTTCAATGCCCGGTTTCTGCCAGTGGATTTTTTGCGGTTGCCCAAACAATTGGACAGCAAACAGAAAGAAAACAAAAACAAATGTAAATTTTAATTTTTTCATATATCTTAGTTTTTAAAGTTTAAAAATTTTGCAAATGAACATAGAGCAAGTGCTTAAAAATTTGTTTGAACAAGATCTGCATGATAGAGTTATAAAAATAGAACGTTTACCCAGGTCTGCCTCTTATCGGGAGTATTATAGGATTTATGGTCAAAAGAATACTGTCATTGGTACGTACAATCCAAATAAGCAAGAAAATATTGCTTTTCTCTACATGAGTGAATATTTTAGATCCCGTGGTCTTAACGTTCCTTTAATCTATTCTAAAAATATTGACAAAAATATCTACATTAAACAGGATTTACAAAGTCAAACGTTGCAAAA
>JALWNS010000364.1 GCA_027083655.1 Bacteroidales bacterium
TTATTATCTAAACCAGATCATTGCCGAAAATCAAACGAAATTGTACAAAATAAATGCTGCTCAATGCATACGGGAGCTTGGAAATGTGGTTCTCACAGCAAATAACATAGACACTTTATATAACAAAATAACAGAGACAAAAGAAACATTGGATTCTTTGGTATCCCAGGCAGATAAACAAATACAAATAATGGATAGCGAGAGTCTTAATGACTCGTTTTATAAAAACTTCACACACATAAAAACTAAAGAAATTCCCCTGAGACAACTGCTACAGTCATCTATCGAACAGGATATTATAGACCCTCTTATCACCCAAATCAACAAACTTACAAGCCTCAGGACTGACACAAAGCAAGAACTACAAAAATTATTAACCAAGCTAGAAGAGAATATCAACTTACTTACCCTGTGGCAAGCTTGAACCTGGTACAAGTAGAAGTTACCGGATTATTTTAGTCTAATTTTCCGTACCTGCAAGGTACTTAAAGTACGCTTACAGATGACGGGGCGCTTATTTTCTGTACCTGCAAGGCACCTAAAACATGCATGCCGGTGATGTGCGTATTATTAGTACATTTTCAATTAAGAATTGGTATAAGTTCTTGTCCTAAGACGGGGGAAATAATAGCTATGCTTACGAACCCTCCTTACTTTGTGGCGACAAAAACGACCCTGCGCAAGGCGCAGGGTCGTCAGAAAAGCAAAGCATAAAACTTTATACAAGCCGTATTACTTAACAATCAGGCGGTTTATTACACTGCCTTTGTCAGTGGTCACTTTCAAAAGATAGGTTCCGGGACGTGCGTTTATGTCAAAGGAAACGTATGTATTTGTTGTCCTTTGTTCAAATACTTTACGGCCAGACATATCAAATATCTCGATAAGTTTCTGGCTATTGTCCTCGAATGTCATCTGCACTAGCCCACTTGTCGGATTAGGGAATACTCTCATCTGGAAAGCAAGATCCTCTCCTGCCAGCTGTTCTTCTGATTTAACATTACCTGTCACTTCATTGTAGAACCACTGTGCAGACTCTGGAGTGATATCCACGTGCATCTGATTTTCTGCAGGGTAATAAATCTTGTCAAAAGGTGTACGTATCCACGATAGATTCTGATAGACATTAATTATTGGATAACTGACATTCTCCAGGGCTAATGAGCTAAATGTTGGAATAAAACAGTGATTATCATAGTAATTAATAATATCTCCATATCCTGGGTCAGTATTGCCTACTTCCTGGAAAGTATTTGCATAACCACCTGGAGCATTATCATAAGGATACGTGTAAATGGCAGTAACTGTCCAGTTGGTTTCGTCAAACGGCCAAAGTGTATCATAATGGCCGTAGAAAATAATGTGTTCTGACCGGTCTGGTAAGGCCCAAACATTACCATCCAAATCAACCAACCAACTACGGTAGTGATAATATATAACAAGTTCTCCAGGCTGGAATGGTTCTGTCTGTCCATATCCACTACCATTGATAATGGCTACCTTTCGTGGTAATTGAGGGAAACCCATTGAATTAAGCTCATTATAGAAACTGGTGTATAAGCTTGTAGGACCAGCGCCTACAGTGAAATGATATATCAACATTTGTTTAGCAGCAGGAGTAAGCAAAGCTGCTTCTGCTTCCTGTGCTGATTCTGCGTCTGCCACTTCTGCAAAAAACTCAACCCAATACTGTAGGCCAAGAGGCATATTTGCCCCTTTTTGCGGAGAATCAAAGGAAATCCACGTGCGTACATGATGATCCATTCCATTGAGCTCCATATAACGCAGCGCATAACGCGTTATAAGCCCTCCCATACTTGGACCAATTACCACTATCTGAGGTGCAGAAGTATAATTACCATTAGCCTTTAGACGCGATATAACAGTCTGGATTACTTTAACAACGAGCATAGCATTACGCTGAATATAACCTGCACCATCATAGAAATTAACCAACACGGCATCATAGCCCTGTGCACGTAAATTCTCAAGCATATTTTGCTTATTAGCTAACTCATAAAGACCTGAAATAGGACGTGCATCGCCTGGATCAAAACCATCAACAACAATAACAGGACGTTTAAAATCTGTATTACCAACTCCAAAAAGAACACCTACATCCCCATAAGCATAAGCTCCACCCCATGAAATATCAGAACGAAAATCTTTCCAATATTCCGACAATGCTGGCATCTTTACGTCTTTAACTTCTATAGTAAAAGTACCCTGTGCCTCGGATTTGCTATTATAAAGAGCCTTTACATTGATTTCTTTGACACCCTCGCTTGCATAAGTAACTTGATAAACTTTATTGGCCGTTACCATCTGGTATCCCCTACCATCACCAAAATCAACAAGGAAACCAGTGATCTGTTCCTTACGGTTAGAAAAAATCATTTCATCAGGTATAACAAAATTAACAGTCAGATTACCATAAGTCCTCTGGGATAATGCAGATGCTGCAAAGACACGGTGTGTCTCCAAATAATTTCCTGCCTTTGTCTGCACTACTTTATCTTCATCACGTTTGACAATGCCTTCTTCTATTGCTTTACGGCTTATACGGTCATAATCATAGTCAACAACGGCTATCGGGTAAATATTCTGTCGTACATAATGGTTATTTTTCTCTACTAAGCTCATCACATCTGGCAATGTAGATTTAACAGACCCCCTGGCTAGCTCAAAATAAACCTGCTTCCATACTTTGGCATCAACACGGGGAGAAGCAGCAGTACCATCTAGTTTTTCCATAGGGGAATGATGAACTGCCATATCATACAATACACCTGTCTTCATCTGGCTCAGATCCAGACCAGAAAAATACTTAAACCTTTCATTTACCTCTTGGGAGGAGGCAGTGACTACAAAAAATAAAAATACGGAAAGAAAAATAGCTAACTTTTTCATAAGCACTGTTTTAGAAT
>JALWNS010000365.1:0-9920 GCA_027083655.1 Bacteroidales bacterium
CCCTTGACTGAACATGTCATTATATAATACCGAAGCGCTATCCTATAGAAAATAATTTTCTAAACAATCTAGATTTCGGCATAATACTAAGAGTTATCATTCTTGATTGCTGTTTCCGTATTAACTGAAAAGATGCAAATTATTAGAAAAAGCTACCACCACCTGCAAGCGTGCCGTAGGCACCTTGCAGGTAAATGGTCTGGTTTATTTTGTTTTGTAAAGTAGGATAAACCTCACTTACCCTTAATAAATCCGGCCGTATGCACGGTTAACATGTTTGACCTAGACATCTAGCCGTTCCAGGAACTTGGCCATGGACACACGCTCTTCGATCATTTGCGGCAGACGGTCAATAGGTACGCGCTGCTGCTCCATAGTATCACGGTCACGAACTGTCACTGTATTGTCCTCCAAAGTCTGGTAATCCACTGTTATACAATACGGTGTACCAATAGCATCCTGACGGCGGTAACGCTTGCCAATAGAGTCTTTCTCCTCATAAGCTACATTAAAACGGGTGTGAAGCATCTTGTGAATCTTTCGAGCTACGTCAGGCAAGCTATCTTTACGTACAAGAGGGAAAATTGCTGCCTTTACAGGTGCCAGGGCAGGCGGTATACCCAGCACAACACGCTTCTCAGTTTGTCCCTTTTCTGACACATCCTCCTCACGGTAAGATGCGCTCAAGATTGCCAGCACAGTACGGTCCAAGCCTATTGAAGTCTCCACAACATAAGGAACATAGGACTTACCAATCTCAGGGTCAAAATACTGTAGCTTCTTGCCCGAGTGTTTCTCATGCTGGCTCAAGTCAAAGTCTGTCCGTGAATGTATGCCTTCAAGCTCCTTGAAGCCCATAGGGAAGCGGAACTCAATGTCCACAGCGGCATTGGCATAATGAGCCAGCTTCTCATGCTCATGAATACGGTAATGATCATCACCAAAGCCCATATTCTTATGCCAACGAAGACGGAACTGCTTCCAATATTCAAACCATTCCATCTCTGTACCAGGACGTACGAAGAACTGCATCTCCATCTGCTCAAACTCTCGCATACGGAAAACAAACTGGCGCGCAACGATCTCGTTACGGAAAGCCTTACCAATCTGCGCAATACCGAAAGGCACGCGCATGCGGCCCGTCTTCATCACATTAAGGAAATTGACAAAAATACCCTGCGCTGTCTCTGGCCGTAGATAGACTTTATTAGCACCCTCGGCTACGGAACCAAATTGTGTCTCAAACATCAGGTTAAACTGCCGTACCTCTGTCCAATTCTTGGAACCTGTCTCAGGGTCGGCTATACCATAGTCAATGATTATATTGTAAAGCTCCTTAAGGTCATTATCATTCATAGCACGCACAAAGCGGCTGTGCACTTCTTCCAGCTTCTTTTTGTGTCTGAGCACATTGGGATTTGTGTTAAGGAATTTCTCCTCGTCAAAGTCTTCCCCAAATTTACGTCGTCCTTTGGCTACTTCTTTCAGGATTTTTTCTTCTATCTTGGCAATATAATCCTCTATGAGTTGGTCAGCGCGATAGCGGCGTTTGCTATCTTTGTTGTCTATCAAAGGGTCATTAAAAGCATCAACATGGCCAGAGGCTTTCCACACCTTAGGATGCATGAATATTGCCGAATCAATGCCTACAATGTTCTCATTAAGGTAAACCATTGATTTCCACCAGTACTCCTTAACATTATTCTTCAGCTCTACGCCATTTTGTCCATAGTCATATACTGCACTCAGGCCATCGTATATCTCTGAAGATGGAAAAATAAAACCATATTCCTTGGCATGTGCTATTATTTTCTTGAGCTTGTCTTCTTGTTGCTGTGCCATAATTAAGATTTTTATCATTAATTCAACAGACAAAGATAAGCTAATTTGTTCAAATTCTTGAGCAAGTAAAAAAACTTTTTATCTATGAAGAGGGAAGCCAAGACCTGTAAAAGCACCATCTGCAAAAACAGTTTGTCCTGTGATGAATGAGCTAGCTGGCATAGCCAGAAAAGCCACAACAGAGGCTATTTCCCCGGGCTGGGCTACACGGCCAATGGGTGTGAGAAGCTCTACCTGCTTGCGGTAATCTTCATTTTCCAAAGCCTTGGCAGTATGTGGCGTAAGTGTGTACCATGGAGCTACGGCATTAACACGGACACCATATTTTGCCCACTCTATTCCAAGTATTGTTGTCATGTGCATCAGTGCTGCCTTGGCAGCAGAATAAGGTACACCGCTACCAATGAAAACACGGCCAGCCACTGAACCAATATTTACAACAGCCGGATCGTGTCCACGCCGTAGCATTGGCAGAAACATCACACTCAGACGGTAAGCCGAAATGTAATTAATATTTGTCAATGTCATTATCTCCTCCTCTGTATAGTCTGCCGACGGCTTGCGGAAATTAGTACCGGCATTATTAACCAGAACATCCAGATAATCATGCTCCCCGGACACAGTATCTACGATCTTTTGTCTATCTTCTTCTTTTGACACATCTGCTACTATTCCCTTTGCCCAGAGTCCCTGCTCCTGCCATTTACTGACCAACTCATTAACATCTTTCGCGGTACGTGCCACGATATAAACCCTGGCACCGAGATGGAGAAACTCCTCGGCAATGGCACGGCCGATGCCTTTGGTGCCACCTGTGACGACTGCTACTTTATCTTTTAATGTCCACTTATCCATATCTGCTTTTTTCTTTCAAAGTTAAATATTTACAGGATAAATGGAATAACCGCCTTTCGATCCTTAGGATAATCCGGGAAATGCTCATAATACCAGCGGTGGTTGCTCAAAGCCCTGGGCAAAAGGTTAGCCACAGTCCATACAAAAAACGACAGGGCAGGGAGGTTCCACGCCAGAATAGCAAATCCCAGCCACTCTAGCATCTCACCAAAATAATTAGGACACGATACATATTCAAAAAGCCAGCCCCGCGGGATCTTATAGCCATTTGTTGCAGTGTGTCTCAGGGAAATGAGCATATAATCCGAACGGATATTAATGTACATCCCAAGTGCAAAGAGAACCAGGCCAATTGCCAGACGCACAAACATTATCGCTGTCATCTCTTGTCCATCAAAATACATTGACATATACGAACCATTGAGAAAAGCATTAACAAGATTAAACAGCACACCCTGAAGTACAATGACTACTGGTATTTTCTTACCCTTGGTGCGGGTCATGAATGGAAAAATAAAAGAACGGTGGAAATAATGAAACAACCACAACCAGAAGACTATATGCAAATACAAACTATGTATGTTCACACTCTTGATATAATAAAACAAAATTACCAGAAAAGACGGCACTTCCATAACAAACCAGCCCAGGCGGTTGGAAATCATAGGTCCCCAGCCACGGCGGAGATGCCTTCCATAAGGAGCCCTGACTTTTAATAGCAATGGAAAAATCAGCAGAGCCAACGCTATCCACAAAAGGGATAACAAATTCAATGTATGTAAGGAAACAGACATAAAATCTAGGCTTTGATCATAGATTATAAAAGTAAGAAAGTAGAAAACAATACATTATTTTTCGAACATAAAACATTTTTAGTCTACAATATTAAAATCCACTAAATAAATACTTTAACCATAAACTTTCTAATAAAAATCATTGCTTTTCTAAAACACTTGTTTTATTTTTAGACCGCAAAACATTTTTAGTCTAAAAATCTAATGAAAGACAAAGAAAAAATACGCCAGTATTTAATAGACATTGCCGAAAAAATTTTTTCACAGCTAGGTTTTGACCGCACTACAATGGATATCATTGCCAGGGAGGCTCGCAAAGGGAAAAGTACTCTTTACTACTATTTCAAAAACAAGGAGCAGCTCTTTGCAGCAGTGGTACAGAAAGAAGCAGAATACATACTCAGCGAACTTCTGGAAATAGTCAATTCGCCGCTGGATGCACGTTCTACACTGAAGCAATATGCAAACAAACGTTTCCAGTTAGCACGGGATTTACTCAATTATTACCACGTAATCAAAAATGAGGATTATTACCGGTATTACCCGTTGGTTTACAAATACCGGCGCAAGCACGATGAATATGAAGTAAAGCTTATCAAGCAAATTCTAATAAAAGGCATCGAAGCAAGGGAAATAGATATTGACGAACAAAATATCCAATCTATTGCAGTAGCTATAACTGCAGCCATGCGTGGACTTGAAGAGCCTATTCTTCTGGACAATAATCATTCTTCTCTAGAGGAAAAAATAGACACAATGGTCGATATACTTTTTGATGGACTGACAAACATAATTAGAACAAAGCATAAAAACAGTCAAAAAACAAATTAACATGGAAGAAAAAATAAACAAAACAATGCTCAAGCTAGCCCAATGGGTAGTCAAATGGCGTCTACCTATTGTGTTGATTGTCTTAGCATTGACAGTATTTTTTGGCTACTATGCAGCACAAATAAAAGTCGATGCCAATATAGTTAATTCTTTACCTGATTCTGACCCTGCCGCCAAATTATACAAAGAAGTAGGAAAAAAATACCAGGGCAACACAACCGGAATAATAATACTACAGACAGACAATGTTTTCCGTACAGATGTCCTTGAAGACATACGGGACATAACCGACTCCTTGATGGCAATGAATGGTATAACACACGTGACAAGCTTAACTAATATCATTGATATTCGCACATCAGAATGGGGCATGGAGATAGGCCGACTAGTTGATGAATACGATCTACCTGACACTCCAGAAGAACTTGCCCAGCTCAGGGACCGGGTTTTTTCCAAAGATATGTACCGCGGCATTATCGTATCAGAAGACAGTACAACCACATCAATCATAGCAACATACAGTCCAGATGTACCCGAGGACTCTATCTCCCAGGCAATAAAGAACGTTGTTAGTCAAATACCTTTACGCCATGTAGAAAAAATTTACTATGCAGGCATGCCGTTTATGATGCTTGACACAGCCAATATTATATTCAATGACCTGAAAGTATTACTGCCTATCACAAGCCTGATAATCATAATCATTCTTGCGTTGGGATTCCGTTCCGTGCGTGGTGTTGTTCTTCCTTTGTTAAACGTTGGTATTGCTATCATATGGACAATGGGATTGATGGTACTAACAGGCCACAAGCTAACAATGATCTCAGATACAATACCAGGTATTTTACTAGCCCTAGGTAGTGCCTATACCATACATGTACTCAACCGGCTCAATGAGATTAACCTGAGCGACAGGCAAAAAGCTCTTGTACAAGCTATGGCCTTTATCACCATTCCTGTATTCCTGGCGTACATTACTACGGCCTTTGGCTTTACATCATTCATTTTTGGCTCGTACCTGACAATGATACGTGATTATGGCATTTTCACTGCTATTGGTATTACCTTTTCATTTCTTTTGGCAGTAATTTTCACACCTGCTGTCATTAGTTTGTTCTCTGCATACAGAAGCAAAGACGCTAAACGGCCACAGGAGACCCGTTTTGTCAACAGAGTACTTGTACCTCTATCAATTGGTGTGACAAGGCATCCCAAGCGTGTAATAGCAATATGGCTAGGTTTGACAGTAATCTTTTTCTTTGGTATCTTTCTGATACGCAGGGAGGTAGACATGGTTGACTATTTCAGAGAGGGTAGTCCTTCGCGTGTAGCCCAGGAGATTCTAGATTCTAAACTTGGCGGCTCCAGTCCTATATACATGGTCTTTGATGGCGATGTACAGGACCCCCAGTTCCTAAAAAAAATGTTTGACACAGAACAATATATGAAAGAACATAGTCCGTATGTCTCTTACACCTTCTCTGTGGCAGACCTGATCGCACAAATGAATGAAGCTATGGGCGAAGGTTACCGCATACCAGACGAGCGGGCTAAGATAGAACAGCTGTGGATGATGATTGAAGGCGAAGACGTTATGGAGCAGCTGGTGAGCCCAGACCTGGACGAGGCCATTATTCAAGCTCGTTTTGCAAAAGTAGATAGCAAAGCATACGCTGACTTTGTTAAGCTAATGGATGATTATATTAAGCGAAATTCATCTGACAAAATTAAAATGTCAATCACTGGCCTACCCCACACTTATACAAATATGGACCGTAGCCTTATCGTTAGCCAATATACCAGTCTGGTTATTGCTATAATTCTGATGCTAATAATTGTTTCACTGACTTTATGGTCATTGCGTTGTGGACTTATGGCTATTGTTCCTCTGATAATCACTATAATTATTAGTTATGGTTTTATGGGCTATGTAGGTATTACTTTGAACGTAGCCACAGTCCTGGTTGCAAGTATAACGTTGGGTGTAGGTATTGACTATTCAGTACATATTGTTTCGCATTACAGGGCCTACCGTCAATCTGGCCTTGATGTTACCGAAGCTCTCAAAGAAACAATAAGGACCAGTGGTAATGCTATTTTTATTAATCTTGTTGCAGTAGCAGCTGGCTTCTTCATTTTCATTTTTTCTAAACTTGTTCCCCTTAACCAGTTTGCTATCCTCATGTCCCTGAGCATGGTAGTTGCAGGCTTGGCCGCCGTAACATTACTGCCTGCTATTATCTTCACCACAGAAAAACAAAATCCTAAAAACACAGAACAATGAAAACAAAACATTTATTACTAGTATTAATAACTTTTCTGCTTGTTATGCCTCTGGGAGCGCAGACAGCAGACCAGATCCTGGACAAAGTAGACCAGCTAACATCAGCTCCAAAGGATGCCAAGCAAACTATTCGCATGGTGCTAACTGACCGTAATGGCCGCGAGCAAGTACGTAATGCTATTATCTGGCAGAAAGGCAAAGACAAACGTCTTATAAAGTTCACTTCCCCTGCGTCATATAAGGGCATTTCATTCTTATCTTTACCAAACGATGTGATGTATGTGTACATGCCTGCTTACGGTAAAGAAAGACGAATTGCCTCCAGTGTAAGAAACCAAAAATTCGCAGGCACAGACCTGACTTACGAAGACCTGCAGGCCAAGAGCTATAAAGACAAATACAACGCCCGCCTCCTGAAAAAAGATGCCAACCAATTCGTACTGGAGCTCACATCCAAGGAGCGTTCACAGTATTCCAAAGTTATCCTAACGGTCAATAAAAACTATCTCCCAGTCAAAGCAGAATTCTTTAACCGTGGTAATCAAAAAGTTAAGGAGCTAACATTCAATTTCGTTAAATCAGGCAATTACTGGTACGCCAAAGTCATTACTGCCAAGGACCTAAAGACAAAGCATTCTACCAGAATGGAAGTCATCTCAACCCAGTTTGACACAGGTTTGAGTGATAATATTTTCTCCATCAGATTTATGAAACAATAAAACCACACAACAATGAAACGCCTAGCAATTCTGTTAATAATGATCCTGACCTTAACAAGTATCTATGGCCAGGACTCTGCAAGGCTAGCCATCAATGGCCAGCTACTCACTGATGAGCGCCTGCTTCTGAAAAACGATAATCCATGGGCATGGAACGAAAACCGCCTCGATCTCAAAATCAATCAGGCGCTACCAGGCGATGCAAAATTTTATTCACAAGTTTGGATCAGAAATATAGGCCTACCACAGATCGGCCAGATGTCTGACCTGTACAACAAAGGCATTATTGACCCAATTAACCTGGAGATACGCCAGGCCTACGTGCAAGTAGACAATTTTGTGCTTAATAACCTGGATCTGACCATAGGACGGCAGATTATTAGCTGGGGCACAGCAGACAAGATAAACCCAACAGATAATCTCAACCCTCTGGATCTGGAGGATGTGCTGGACTTCGGCCGTCGCCGTGGTGCCGATGCTCTGCGGTTGGATTATTATCTGTCTAATGACTGGTATATAGAAGCAGTGGCTGAGCCTTTCTATCGTCCGGCCAACCTACCAATAGGTATGTATGCAGATTTACTTGACCCTCAGCAATTTATCAAGCTACCCGAAGGACTAACGATGGCCTCTTTCTCTCAAACACTCGTAATGCCTGGCAATACTCTTAGCTCACAATTTGTAGGCGGTCTGAAGGTAAAGGGCTTTGTTGCCGGATTTGATTTCTCTCTGAGCTATGTTTATGGCCGCGACTATCTGCCACTTTTTGACACATTAGAGATGCAGGTACTTGATGCTCAAGGCAACGTGGCCGTAGATGCTAATTTCTATTACCCACGCCACCATATCCTGGGTGCTGACTTTGCCGGCAATATCCTGGGCATTGGAGTATGGGGGGAAGCAGCTGCGTTTCTGCCTAAAGATGATATTGTTATGACGACAGTATTACACACTGTGGATATGACACAATTTCCCCCACAGCCTGTGACCATAACACAAGATTCAGTGCTACAACAAAAGGGTAAGCCTTATGTCAAATATGTATTGGGAGCAGATTATACATTTCCCGCTGGTGTGTATGCCAATTTCCAGTTTGTCCATGGTTTCTTGCACGAGAGATTCGCAGGGGCTTTGAATGATTATTATCTGCTGCGTGTTGAAAAAAGCTTTTTCTATGACAAACTAAAGATAGCTCCGATATCTGGTGCCTTTGTTGTAAGCGATTACAAGGATCTAAAGAACAACTACACGCTTCTGTATATGCCACAGATTATCTATAAACCAAACCAGAACACAGAAATAACACTATCCCTAGGCTTATTCGAAGGCCAAGGCAATGATATGTTTGCCGCACTAAAAGACCTGGATCTCCTCTCATTCTCAATCAAATACGATTTCTAAAAGTTAAATATTTTTATTTAAAACATCTCATTTCATGTCTGACAGGCTACCCCTATGGGTAGCCTGCTGTTTTTATGACAAATACTTTAAATCCTCTACAACTAATCAAAAGAGGTATTTCGTGTAAATATACTTGAGAATTAACAAGCTACATTGTAAATTATTCAAAATTAACCCCAAACCCCTCTGCCATGAAGTATTTTTTTACTTTTCTATTCAGTCTTTTGATGCTTGTCTCGCTTGGACAGCAGGTACCTGATAAATTTTATTATCAGGGTGTTGTTCTGGACGCCAATGGTTCTCCAGTGGCCAACCAGACAATCGGTGTACAAATTACTATCCTTCAAGGTAGTGTATCTGGAACAAATGTTTATCAAGAGACCCACCAGGTAACGACAGATGCCAACGGACGTTTTAGCCTATTTATCGGCGGAGGAACCTCTTCGGGAAGCCTCAGTGATATTGACTGGTCAGCAGGACCTTATTATTGTAATGTGTCAATAGATCCTTCGGGCGGCACTTCATATAATGATTATGGCACTTTCCAGCTAGTGAGTGTGCCCTATGCTTACCTGGCGGACAAGGCTGTCAACGTTATTAATGATAGTGTTAACGATGCAGATGCCGACCCTACAAATGAGCTACAGAACTTATCAGAAGTTTTATCCCAAGACAATGATGCTGGTGGCACGACAATTACTGGTTTGCCTACTCCTTCTAACTCTAGTGATGCTGCCACCAAATTTTATGTTGACGACCTGACAAGTAAGACATTTACCAATAACCGCTATTATGTCGATGTAATGCTTTCGTTAAGTCACGGTTTTGACCTAACAACAAATTCCTCAGCACCCGATACAATAAAATTCGACTATGTCATGTCAGATGTGGATAATGTTTATGATGCGACAAACGGTATTTACAATGTCCCTGCTAATGGTTATTACCTCATCACTGTTGATTTAGACATGACTTCTAGTACTACGACATCCAATCCCATTAGTGTGTATATTAGGGCAAGTGGTGGTGTCCAGGCTTCTTACAAATTTTACGTAGCAAACACTGGTAGCTCATTTCATACTATAACTTTCTCCACTCCATTGCATTTATACGCTAACCAGACGCTTTATATCACAATCTATAATGACGAGAGCACTAATCCTCGCCATTTGCTAGATGCACGAATGAGGATAA
>JALWNS010000365.1:9930-12172 GCA_027083655.1 Bacteroidales bacterium
AGTGTGGAACAATGAAAAAAACTGCAATTATTCTAATAGTTCTGCTTTCAGGATTTACTCTCTGTGCGCAACAAATAGCTTCTTACTCGTTGACCAGTGGCGGGCTCAATACTGACAGACTAAAATCAACCGCAGCAGAGCTTATAGCTGGACGTTATGACGCTTCTGGCGGTAGCCTGATATATGGATTTAATTATTCGTTTTCGTACAACCAGAGCACAATAATACCAGGCATTCAAGGGCTGGGGATAATCTTTACCAACCGGCGGATAACCTTAGACCGGGTTTATGAGCAGGTGAGCATAATTAATCTCAAGGGGCAAACAATAATGACTGCGCGTAACGTAAAAATAATCCCACTTGAGAAGCTCCCCCAGGGCATCTACCTGCTAAAAACAAGTGACATAGGGGGCTCTCATGTGTATAAATTCGTCCATTACTAAGGAAGCAAGAGACCTAGGTAGATCAAGGTATTGTACCAATATTCCCTGAGGCCAAAGCGTGGCACCTGTTTGAGCAAATTCTTACTCAAGAAACGCGGGAAAAGATAAGCCTCCACACGGTCAAGCACACGTGTAAGTACCATGGCATCCATGGTATTGCCCTCTATCGCTATACGGCGATAGGCATAAGCACGGGCTATGCCCAGCTGGGCAAGTATCATGCGCACAGCCGCCTTGAGGTTTTTTATACCAACCGTTAGATCGGCATGCGGCTGTGCCATGAGACCAAGATATTTTATCTTGCGCCCGTGCTTCTGCCAGGACACTGCCGGTCCTGAGGGCAATACCTTTAACGTTATAGTGAAACCTTCTGGCCAGTGGTTGACTTCCTGCTTTATGACCGGATCAATGACACTTGCACGTGCTGTGGCCTTGCCCAGAGCCCAGAAGCCAACCTTGACGATAAACCGATGTATCCAGGGACCTTTGTCAGACATAGGAATAGCTATTTTTCTTTGGAGAAAGTTAAAAATATACTGCCAGAGTAGCAAAAAATATTAAGACTTGTGCCAGAATTGTACTTTTATTTTTTTACCTCTAGGCTTCACGAAGACAAAAATAACCTTGGTCTCCTTTGTGAAAACCACTTGGTGGTCTTTGTGTTTAATTTTTCTACGAAGTTAGGTCACGAAACCGCACGTAAGTGTTATTATTTTTTACCTCTAAGTTTCACCAAGTTAGGTCACGAAGCCTCACGAAGTATTAACTAAAAAAACTTAGTGGCCTTTGAGTTTTTTGTTTTACAACCAAGTTGCTCAAAGTCATGGCACGAAGCCACACGAAGACACCACCCTACAAAATCATTCTTTTTATGCCATCCTTTAAACTTTTAACGTTAAAATTAATGAGTAATCCTAATCTAATTTTCGCCAATTTCATATAGGTGAGTATTTGTGCATAATGAACATCATGGAAACTACCCTCTATCGCCTTCAATTCCACGATTACCTTGTCCTCTACCAGCAAATCTACTCTATATCCTGCATCTAGTTTCACCTGTTTATATACCAAAGGTAAAGCTTTTTGTCTCTCCACTTTTAATCCTGCTTGTTTAAGTTCATAGAAAAGACATTCTTCGTAAGCATTCTCAAGCAATCCTGGGCCAAGGGCAGTGTGCACTGCAAAAGAACAATCTAAGATTTTTTTAAAAACTTCTTCATCTGTCATAAGAAAGTTTTTTATTTGAACAACTATAGTGAACAAAGTCTAAACCAAAATTTCGTTTTACCACCTAATTTCTTGATATCAATGCACGAAGTCGCACCACGAAGTAAATATTTAACCTTTGTGTCCTTTGTGAAAACCACTTGGTGGCCTTTGTGTTCTTCAATTTACCACCAAGTTACTCAAAGTCAGGTCACTAAGTCACACCACGAAGTAAACATTTAACCTTTGCGCCCTTTGTGAAAATTACTTTGCGGACTTTGTGTTTTTTGTTTTACAACCAAGTTGCTCAAAGTCAAGTCACTAAGTCACACCACGAAGTAAACATTTAACCTTTGTGACCTTTGTGAAAATTACTTGGTGGCCTTTGTGTTCTTCAATTTACCACCAAGTTACTCAAAGTCAGATCACTAAGTCACAGCACGAAGTAAACATTTAACCTTTGTGACCTTTGTGAAAATTACTTTGCGGACTTTGTGTTTTTTGTTTTACAACCAAGTTGCTCAAAGTCAAGTCACTAAGTCACACCACGAAGTAAACATTTAACCTTTGTGACCTTTGTGAAAATTACTTGG